>NZ_KV796834.1:115508-229647 GCF_001809255.1 Moraxella sp. HMSC061H09 | reverse complement strand
TTCGTTGGTTCGAGTCCAGCTACCTCTGCCATATCCAAATTGGGTCAGTCATTCGTGATTGACCCAATTTTTTTTATTCAGTTTAACCAAGATTTTTCTATTTAACCAAGATGTTTTTTATCAAAAAAACCGATAAAGTCTTATAAAAACTTTTCAAAAATCCCCATATCCCCTGCAAATTATGGTTCAAAAATGCTAAAATATAATCTCAATTGGTTATGTTAGCTTTCGATTCGCTTTTATAGGATTTTTACCATGTCATATATGGCTGTCTTTTCAGGTAGTGCCAACCCTAAACTTGCCCAAACCGTTGCCGATAATCTGCACATTCCTTTGGGTAAGGCAGACATCAATCGTTTTTCTGATGGCGAAATCGCTGTTGAAATCAAAGAAAATGTTCGAGGTAAAGATGTATTCATTCTGCAGCCAACCTGTGCACCCACCAACGATCATTTGATGGAAGTTATTTTATTGGCAGATGCACTGCGTCGCTCAAGTGCTGGTCGTATCACAGCCGTGATTCCTTATTTTGGCTATGCTCGCCAAGATCGTCGCCCTCGTTCAGCTCGTGTGCCCATCTCTGCCAAGGTGGTCGCTGATATGTTGTCGATTGCTGGTATTGACCGTATTATGATGGTTGATTTGCACGCCGATCAAATTCAAGGCTTTTTTGATGTGCCTGTTGATAACTTATACGGCACGCCTGTGCTATTGCGTGATCTTAAGCAACAAAACTATGAAAACTTAATGGTTGTTTCACCAGATGTTGGTGGTGTGGTGCGTGCGCGTGCCATGGCAAAATTACTTGGTGATGCTGATCTTGCCATTATTGACAAGCGTCGTGCTCGTGCCAATGAATCTCAAGTGATGCATATTATTGGTGATGTATCTGGTCGTGACTGTGTCATTGTTGATGATATCGTTGATACCGCAGGCACACTGTGTAAAGCCGCTCAAGCACTCAAAGACCATGGTGCACGCCGTGTGGTTGGTTATATTACCCATCCTGTTTTATCGGGTAAAGCCATCGAAACCATTCAAAAATCTGCCCTAGATGAGCTGGTTGTTACCGATACCATTCCACTTTCTGAAGCTGCCTCTGCTTGTGCGAATATTCGCCAAATCAGTATTGCCTCGATGATTGCAGAATCATTACGCCGAATCAATAATGAAGAGTCAATCAGCGCCATGTTTGAGTATGATATTTAACCCATTTGCCAATCATAAAAATTCCGCCAAACAGTGGCGGAATTTTTTAACGCATGCGTGATAAAATATGATCTTTTAGGATAAATTGGTGATATAACGCCCCAATGATATGTGCCGCCACAAAGATTAATAGCATTGGCCACACAATATCGGTATGCCAATCTATCAACCTATCTGCCAGCTCGGTATTGGGTATCTTAAAACCAGAAATACTGATGATACCAAATACATTCACCCCATAGCCGCCATACATGGATGCCAAAAACGCCGTCAAAGGCATCACAATCATCGCCACATATAAAGCAAGGTGAACCACATTTGCTATCACGGTATAGATTTTTGAAACTGGCAGTGGTGTAGGGTCTTTGGTAAATACTCGATTGGCAATACGAAGCATTGTCCAAATCAAAAAGCTCACCCCAATTGACTTATGCAGGCTAAGATAATCCTCGCCTTGCTGAGCCAAAAACCAAGCCAGCACAATCAATAATGCACCGATCCAATGAAAAATACGCGCTGCCAAATTATATTTTATCACACAAGCAGAGGTTATCTGAGTCATGACTGGCATACCTCAATTAAATAAAACTTAAAAACAAATCTATTTTATCAAAATATCTTCAAGCTAATATTCTGTAACTGTTGATATTTTGTATCCATACCTACTGACAGTTTTGGTTGGTTAAGTTTTGGTTGATTAAAAGCGATACTATCACTTTCATCAAAAATCATGCTAAGATGAGTTTATACAATACTCAATCGGATAAGGATAGGCATGACGGCCCATAAAGATCGGTCAACCAACCTCTCAAAAATATGCTTAAAACATTGTTTGTTCACATCAAGTCTCATCACCACATTGGCAATGGGGTTGGCGATGAGTGCTTGTAGTGATGACCGCCCAAAATCCCCTATAATCAAACCTGCTGATGATGGCATCATACTTAATAAAGACAGCATCATGACCGTCAAGATGTCCAAATATCAGCCAAGTTTTGCCTTTGATGGTAAAATTATCCCAGCCAATCAGACCCTATTAAATCTTGATACTGCTGTGATCGTTGAGCATATTTTTGTTGATGCAGGTGATGAGGTTTCCAAAGGCGATGCACTACTTGGTTATTTCACCCATTTAGAATCTTTGCCCAGCGAAGTTACTACCCTGCCTGCGCCATTTGATGGGGTGGTTCATCGTGTCTTTGCCCACACAGATCAGCACTATGATGCCAATACGCCATTAATTGAGATTCATGATATTTCTCAATTAAAATTCATCAGCTATTTGTCTTCTGCACTGATGAATGATACCAAATTGGGCGATGCGGTAACTTTTGGGGTTGATGGTATTGCTCATGTTGGACAGATTAGCCAAGTGAATGTCAGTGAACAAAACCCCAAACTCATTGAAGTACATGTCATCATCGAACCCAATCCTGATGAAAAGCCCAAAGATCTGCTTGGGCGGCGTGTGGTTGGGCATATTGATTATGGACAAATCCAAGTTGGGGTCATGATGCCCAGCAGCGCTGTTTATGACAGCGATTTGAATATCTTAGCGTTAGATGGATTTGATAAGCCACCACATAAGCCAGATGCTCCGATTGATGGCTATGTTTGGGTCGTAAAACAAGACCACCGACTGTCCCTGTCCCCTGTAAAAGTTTTGGAATACCGTCCCAAAACTCAGCAATTTTTAGTGCAAGGTATCACCGAAGACAGTCTTGTTGCCACAGTGCCCTTACCAAAAGACGCACATGATAAGCCAGTCAAAGTATACTAAGACCACAAATACAAAATATTGACCGTAATATCACCAAATACGGGAAGATAAATGTTACACATTCTTGAAATTGTTTGCTAAACTTCAGAGAATTGACCAATTTTTATGCAATTTAACTACAAATATACACTTGCGAACACAGACAAAACTTGGCAAGATAGCTCTATGAGTCACTATCATTTAAAGGTACTAAAATGAATAAACAAATCCTACTGATTGAAGATGATCCAGATTTGGCGGAGCTGATCAGTGATTATCTATCCATGAATTATTATGAAGTTCATCACGCTGCAACTGGTCAAGGTGGCTTGGATATTTTGGATACCAAAGAGCGTGACATCAGTTTAATTGTTCTAGATTTGATGTTGCCAGATATGGATGGCATGGAAGTGTGCCAAAAAGTACGCGGTTCAAAAAATACCATGATTAACAAAGTACCGATTGTTATGCTCACCGCTAAGGGGGACACTACCGATCGTGTCTTAGGGCTTGAGATGGGTGCTGATGATTATATTGCCAAGCCATTTGAGCCACGAGAGCTATTGGCGCGTATCCGTGCTGTCTTGCGTCGTCACGAAACGCCAAATCAAGCAGATACCAACTCAGGCAGCCTAACTTTTGGTCGTTTGACGGTTTATCCAGACAGCCATGAGGTCACGATTGATGAAAAGACCGTTCGTCTGACCACACACCAGTTTCAGCTTTTACATTATTTTGCTACGCATGCTGGCAAAGTACTCAATCGTGAGCAGCTTTGGCAAGCCATGCCAAACGATGACAGCTCAGAAAATATTGATCGTGCCATCGATGTTCATATCTCAAGATTACGCGCTTTGATTGAAGATAATCCACGCCAGCCCAAGCGTATCATCACAGTGCGAGGCGTTGGCTATCAGTTTGCCACCGATCAAGTTTAAATCTATTGTTATCCAAAACCATCAGGCGATAGGCTTGATGGTTTTTCTGCATTTTTTGGGATAATCAGCTTAGCCACCCAGTGACTTGGTGTGATGTTGTCATGATTCACCATTTAATCAACAGTTGGTCGTCTTATGAACTTGGTACATTATGGAAAATTTGGTTTTCGCTCCATTTCAGCACGATTATTTATCAGCGTTTTTTTGGCACTTTTGACCTTTACCATTGCTTTTGTGCTATTGTCACAATTTGCACATAATAATTCTGATTATACCAGAAATCGAGCTATTGCCAGTCAAATTATGAATCAAATTGAGCCATTTTTGGCAGAGGCACACACTTTATCAGCTAAAAATAATTTGCTTCAGGCGAGATTTTCTTTGGTTGTTATCAAAAAAAGTTTTGATATTTTTGATGAAAGCTTGAATGCCAAAATTGGGCTGTATGATTCTCAAGGGCGGCTGATGCTACAAACCGAAAATACCGACTTGCCTGAAACGCTTGTGCCTAATCCACCATGGATTAGCCAAATCTTTGCACCATCACCCACCCACATTGTGGTCAATAGCACACTTGGCTATTCTTTATGGTACGAAAATCGCATTCTTAGCCCTGAACGCCCTTTGATGGCATGGTTTAATCTATTTTCAGGCACAGTCTTATTATTTACCATCATGTCGGCAGTACTTTGGTGGATTTCGCACAGTATTACTTGGCGAATCAATCAACTAAGCCGACAGATGAGCCGCTTGGGTGAAGGTGATTTTAGTGTGCGAGTCAGCGAAGAGGGTAATGATGAGATTGCGGTGCTTGCACATGGATTTAACCAATCCGCCCAAAAAATCGAACAGCTGATTGATGCACACAGCCTACTACTTGCGCACGCTTCACACGAATTTCGTACGCCCATTACTCGGATTCGCTTACAAATTGAGATGATGGATATGCTAACAAGCCAGCTTGATGAAACTACAAAAGCCAAATTTGATAAACGAGCTGCTGCGGTGAATCGTGATTTAACAGGGCTAAATGACTTGGTTGAAAGCATTTTGTTGGTGTCTCGGCTGGATGCAGGACACGCTCTGCAAGCCACCGAGCAAGTCGATTTGTATGAGCTGATTCGCTCAGAAGTGCAGCACTATCCTGAGGCGACACTTATCGGTGAGTCAGTGAGTATGATGGCTCAGCCAAAATTGCTTACGCATTTGGTGCGTAACCTACTCAATAATGCCATGATTCATGGCATACCGCCTGTTCAAGTTTATCTGTATCACGCCACCAATATTCAAGAAGCCACCTCAATCCCTCAGTACCTGCTAGACAGTTTTTGTAACATTGGTGATGGCGATATTTTACACTCAAAATCAGATGAAGCAAACGCTTTAGACAACAAAACCCCGACTGATTTTTTAAAGCGTCTAACTCGTCCCAAAGATAAAGAGCAAAAGGCAGATCAGCCAAATTTTGCAGTGCTTGCTTTTATCGATCAAGGCTTAGGCATTCCCAAGGATAAGCGTAAGGACATTTTTAGCCCTTTTGTACGCCTAAAACAAGAAAAAAAGGGGTCAGGGCTTGGGCTATCATTGGTATCACAGATTGTTGAAGCTCATCACGGGACAATCATCACAGATACTTGGCTTGGGCATACACGCTTTTTGGTGATTTTACCACTGACTGCCAAATCAAAACCACTGTCTTAGACATTAAGAATAAACCCACCAATCATTAATTAAATATTGATAAGCATTATTGTCACCATTTTAATGTTTGGTTCGTGTATGATATAATATAGGGTTTACTTCATTGATCAAGGCAATTTAACGATGTCCACACACTCCCTCTCGCCCATGATCACCCTCTTAGGCGTTAGCAAACATTTTGTTATTGAAAAAGAGGGTAAAACGACGAGTTTTACTGCGGTACAGCCAACCGATTTGACCATCCAAAGTGGTGAAATCTATGGCATCATTGGTGCTTCAGGTGCTGGTAAATCCACCTTAATCCGCTGCATCAATCTGCTTGAGCGACCAAGTGAAGGCTCTGTTGTGATCGATGATGTGGATTTGACAGCCTTATCCGAGCATGAACTCATCACGCAACGCCGAAAAATTGGCATGATTTTTCAGCACTTTAATCTTTTGCACTCTCGTACGACTTTTGAAAACATTGCCCTACCGCTTGAATTATCAGGCACCCCCAAAGCAGTGATTGCCAGTAAAGTGGGCGATCTGCTTGAGCTGGTTGGCTTAAGCGATAAAAAAGATGTTTACCCTGCCAATCTGTCAGGCGGACAAAAACAGCGTGTTGCCATTGCACGAGCTTTGGCATCTGATCCAAAGGTTCTTTTGTGCGATGAAGCGACTTCTGCACTTGATCCTGCAACCACCCAATCTATCTTAACTTTGCTTAAGAAGATTAATGAAGAGCTTGGCATTACCATGTTATTAATCACACATGAGATGGATGTGGTGAAGCGTATTTGCGATAAGGTGGCAGTGATGGATAAAGGCGTGCTGATCGAACAAGGCACAGTCGGTGAAATTTTTGCCAATCCTCAAACCCCACTTGCCAAATCCTTCATTCATTCAACATTTCATATCGGTCTGCCAAACAGCTATCTTAGCCAACTCAAATCCGAACCTGCCTTGGGATTGTCGCCTGTGATTTGTTTTGAATTTACGGGCAATTCAGTGGATATGCCATTATTTTCGCTTGCTTCAAAACAATTTGATGTAGATTTTAATATTTTAACCTCACAGATGGACTATGCAGGCGACATAAAATTTGGCTTTACCATTGCCGAGCTGATCGGTGAAGGCACTTCGGTCATGCAAGCAATAGAATTTTTAACCACCCATCGGGTCAATATTGAGATTATCGGCTATGTGGAATGAGATTGTCACAAAATTTGTCAGTGAAATGCACCCAAGAATGTGGGAAATGGTTGCCCAATCTACTTGGGAAACCATCTATATGGGGCTTGCTGCCACTGCCATCGCTGTTTTAGTTGGGCTACCGATGGGATTTTTGGCATTTTTAACCGATAAAGGGCGTATCCTTGAAAATCGCAGTGCATTTGTAATTTTGGATGTTATTATTAATATTGGTCGCTCCGTTCCTTTTATTATTTTGCTCATTATTCTCATGCCAGTCACACGATTTTTGGTGGGAACAACCCTTGGCACAACAGCCGCCATCGTCCCTTTGAGTGTGGCAGCAATTCCATTTTTTGCACGCTTGAGTGCCAATGCCTTATTAGAAGTACCCACAGGACTGACCGAAGCTGCTAAATCTATGGGTGCAACGCATTGGCAGGTTGTCAGCAAATACTATTTTGCCGAAAGCCTGCCCATTTTGATTAATGCGGTCACATTGACCTTGGTGTCTTTGATTGGTTATTCTGCAATGGCAGGCGTGGTTGGCGGTGGTGGCTTGGGAAGCCTTGCGATTAACTATGGTGAGCATCGCAATATGGTATATGTCAAGTGGATTTCAACCATCATCATTGTTGCCATTGTGATGATTTTTCAAAAAGCTGGCGATGTCTTGGCAGCCAAAGTTGATCACCGATAGCCATGCTGAATCAGTCTATAAAAAATTGAAAAAATTTCATAAATTTTTATATGAAATATCATCATTGACGCTTGCTCTTTTCTCATCTTTTATGCTTTAATAGATAAGTTTTTATAGCTTTTTTCAATACTTAAGCGATTTTTGAACATATAATTTTATTTTGTAAGGTCATTTTATGAATTTTGGTAAAATTTTTGGTATTTGTGCGTTGGCATCTGGCATCGCATTGGCAGGCTGCAGCAATCAATCAAACGAACCAGCTGCCATATCTGATACAGCTGCACAGACTATCAAGGTTGGCGTCATGGCAGGTCCTGAGCAAGCTGTGGCAGAGGTAGCAGGTCAAGTCGCCAAAGAAAAATACAACCTGACCGTTGAATTGGTTGAGTTTAATGACTATGCCATGCCAAACTCAGCCGTCTCAAAAGGTGAACTTGACGCCAATGCCATGCAGCACAAACCCTATCTTGAAAAAGACAGCCAAGAAAAAGGCCTAAATAACTTGGTCATCGTCGGCAACACCTTTGTATACCCATTGGCAGGTTATTCAACCAAAATCAAGACATTAAATGAGCTAAAAGATGGTGCAACCATCGCCGTTCCAAATGATCCCTCAAACTTAGCTCGTGCATTAATTTTACTTGAAAAACAAGGCTTAATTAAATTAAAAGACAATACCAACTTATTCTCAACCACGCTTGATATCGTAGAAAATCCAAAAAAATTGGTCATCAAAGAAGTGGATACCTCAGTTGCTGCTCGTGCAATTGACGATGTGGACTTGGCAGTGGTAAATAACAACTATGCAGGTCAAGTAGGTTTAACAGCCAGTGAAAATGGCGTTTTTGTTGAAGATAAAGACTCGCCTTATGTCAATATCATCGTCGCTCGTGCTGACAATAAAGACTCTAAGGCCATCCAAGACTTTGTGAAAGCCTATCAAACCGATGAAGTGGAAGCTGAAGCCAAAAAGCAATTTAAAGATGGTGTTATCAAAGGCTGGTAATCTGACCGATCTGACCATAAAAACCCTCCAACCGTTGGAGGATTTTTATTGAACCATCAAAGCCATACTTTAACGCTTAGTATCTTGAACTGCATTACGCTCATCAATTTCGCTCATTGGTGTTGCAGGTACAAACTGCCCATTATTAACATCGGTACCACGAGTGGCGTGCTGCGTTTTAAGCGACTTGGCAACTTCAGGTGGCATATAATTTTCGTCATGCTTTGCAAGCACTTCACCAGCAACAAACATGCCATCTTGTAGCTCACCTGTCGCTACGATGCCCGAATTTTCGGCAAACAAGTCTGGCAAAACGCCTCGATAACTGACCGGTACAACAGATTTATAGTCGGTGATTTTAAATTGTATATTCAGCTGATCGCTGGGGTCTCGCTGAACACTGCCTGCAACCACCATGCCCCCTACTCGGATACGCTTGGCTTCAGGAGCTTGACCTGCAGCGACCGCAGTTGGATCAAAATAATAATCTGTCTGATTGCGAATGGCATATAAAATTAAACTGACCGCCACGACAGCACCCAGCAGCACTGCCAGCACCCACATCAGTTTTTTTTGTCGTACAGAGTTCATTATTCCCCCACATCGTTTAAGTCGCCATATGCTCAAATGCTCATTACAGCGATAAATTCAGCCAAGCACCTACTGACGGCGCTGTTTGTTGGTTAATCGTCCGCGTGCATGCTGGCGACTGAGTTTTTGGATGGTAACTTTACGCTCATTTTTGGTATAAATAATTAATCCCAAAATAGCAATCACAGTCAATGCATAACATAGCCACACATAATAACCATGATCACCCATCGCAATAAATTCGCTCATTGACTTAAAATATGGTGTCATCACACACCTTCCTGACTTTGATTAATCAATCGCATCACCCAAGCCTTATTGGCTTCACGAGCCAAAATCAATGAATTGGTACGATAAATAGCAATTGCCGCCACCATAAAGTACATGCCCAAAATCATAATTAAAAGTGGTACCCACATGGATGCACTCATTTTTGGTGCATTGGTAACGGTAAATGTTGCACCTTGATGTAGCGTATTCCACCATTCAACAGAGTACTTGATGATGGGCAAATTCACCGCACCCACGATAGATAAAATGGCAGCTGCTTTTCCACGGTTGCTACTGCTTTCAAAAGCAGAAAACAACGCAATCACACCAGCATACAAAAACGCCAAAATCAGCATGGAGGTTAGGCGTGCATCCCAAACCCAATAAGTACCCCAAGTAGGTTTTGCCCAAATTGAACCCGTCAATAAACTGATCACACAAAAGATGAATCCAATGGGTGCAATTGCTTGGGCGACGATGTTAGCGGTCTTAATTTTCCACACCAAAAAAATCACACCAAGCACACTTAAAGCAAAATAGATGCTCATCGCAAGGCTTGCTGTGGGTACATGAATAAAGATAATGCGATAGCTGTTGCCCTGTAGATAATCAGGTGGCGCAAAACCAAGCGCCCAAACCAAACCTGTGCCAAGCAACAAGGCGGCGACTGTAGCCAAATACTTCACCCAAGGTGAAAAAATATAGAAAAATCGCTCAGTACCAACGGTTGTTAAAAACCCTTGCCACAGGCGGTCAACAAATCCGCCATTTTTGGGAACTGTATTTGGGGCCGGGTTGTTTTTTGGCATAAATCACCTAGCTATTGAATACTTATTAATCATTAAAGAGAATATAAACACATCTTATTATATCACATCACCCCCCATCGCTCATATACAATTTGCTGATAAACCAGATATTTACAGGGCTGTTTTACCGACACCGACTTGTAAAATCAAGCATTTGTCGGCATAATGAAAGAAAGCATCTTTATTTTAGGCATAGTTATGACAAATTCTGTAAAAACTCGCAAATCTTCTCGTCACATCTCTTTGGTTTTGCTTGGTGGTGCTGGGCTTGGCATTGCTGCTTGTTCACCCCAATCTCCAACAGTCGCAGAACATCAGCCGCAACAACAAGAACCTCTACAATACACCAACGCTGAAGCACAAGCACTTCAAGAGCAAGCCGCCGCCTTACAAGCCCAAGCTGCCGAGCTTGAAATGCAAGCTCAAGAAGCACAAGCAGATGCCAGCCATGAAACCAAGGCAACTTCTGCCGATGGTAGCGGTGTCGGTAGCCTACTGGCAGGTGCTGCAGCAGGCGCTGCGGCAGGTTATGTTGCAAGCAAAGTTGCTGGTAATCGTGCTGCTACCGCTCAAGCTTCACAAACCGCCCAAACACCAACAACCACACAGCAACCAGCACAAAATAACCAACAAGCCACCAACAGCAATCGCCAAAGCCTCGCTCAAGCCACCCAAGACAACCGAGCTGGCACCACTCGCCAAGGTTTTGGTGCGACAGGCGGTGCGACAGGTTCGGCCTCATGAAGCGTATCACTGTTGCACCACGACCAGATTGGCAAAGCGAAATGGCACGCATTGGCTTTAATTATCACAGCATTGATGGTAATTATTGGCAAGAAGATGCCTGCTATGTATTTACCGAATCCCAAATTGATTTGCTAGAAGATGCCACCAACACATTGCATCATATGTATGTACAAGCAGTTGCCCATGTGGTAAAAACTGGCGATTATGCAAGACTTGGCATTGATGATATCGCCGCTAAGCAGATTGAGGACAGTTTTGGCAGACAAGCACCCAGTTTATACGGGCGTTTTGATTTATGCTTTGATGGTATCAACCCGCCCAAACTTTATGAATATAACGCCGATACGCCCACCGCTTTATTTGAAGCAAGCGTTGCCCAGTGGTATTGGCTTCAGGCTCAAGGTGGTATATTAAGAGGAGCTGACCAGTTTAATAGCATTCATGAACGACTGCTTGTAGAGTTTGAATCATTAAAGCCGATGCTTGGTCATGACACGCTGTATTTAACCGCTGTTTCAGACAGTATTGAGGATTTAACCACAACACAATACCTACAAGATGTCGCCATTCAAGCTGGGCTACAGACTGATTATATTGATATCGGCAATATTGGTTATCGCATGAGTGATGGTCAATTTACTGATTTAAATAACAATATCATTCACCATCTGTTTAAACTGTATCCTTGGGAGTGGTTACTTGCTGAAGAATTTGGACAGCATATTGCCAGTAGCAATATTCATCTGATTGAGCCTGCTTATAAACTCTTGATGAGCAATAAAGCATTATTGACTGTCTTATGGGAGATGTTTCCAAATCATCCCAATCTGCTTGCAGCAAGCCTAAATCCAAACGATATTTCAACAAATGTGGTTAAAAAGCCGTTTTTTTCTCGTGAAGGTGCAAATATCAGCTTAACTCATGCCAATCAAACACTCTCAACGCATGGACAATATGGTCAAGAAGGGTATGTCTACCAAGAGTCCAAACCCTTACCCAAATTTAGCAACAATCAAGGTCAAGATGTGTTTGCAGTCATTGGTAGTTGGATTATCGGTCACAGTGCTGCAGGTATTGGCATTCGTGAGGACAGCACGCTCATCACCAAAGATACCAGCTTATTTGTCCCACACGCCTTTATCTGATTAACTTAATATCAATCAAAAAATCAATAAAAAAAATCTCAAGCAAATTATGGCTTGAGATTTTTTTATTGAACAATCATGACTTTGACGATTAAAACGGCATATCATCATCCGATAAGCCCTGTGATGGCGTGATGACAGGCTGATTTGTCGATGGCGTATTTGGCTTTTGGATAGGCGACATACCTGTATTTTGCTCAATGTGTGTTGGTTGCCCAAAAGCATGGTTTTGTGCCATCGAGCTACTCTGAGGCTGAGATGCTCGCTCTTGGGGATAGCCTGAATTTGGGTAGGCTTGGTTTGGCTGAGGCTGCGTATAGCCTGATGAATTTTGACCACCAAATTGATTGGCTTGTTGATAGGCAGTATTTGGATACTGTCCGCCTTGATTGCCCTGATTTTGATATTGCTGATTTGGATTGGCATTTGAATTGGCGTAACCACCTTGAGGATTGGCATAACCGCCATTATCACCACTTGCACGACTGCCAAGCATCTGCATATTATCCGCACGAATCTCTGTGGTATAACGCTCTTGACCCGTCTGAGTATCCTGCCACTTGCGTGTGCGTAAACTGCCCTCAACATAAATCTGTGAACCTTTACGCAGATACTGTGAGGCAATCTCTGCCAATCGGTTATTAAATACCACACGATGCCATTCGGTATGCTCTTTACGCTCGCCTGTGTTTCTGTCCGTCCAGCGTTCAGAGGTAGCGATTGATACCGTTGCAATCATGCCACCATTATCAAAATTACGAACTTCTGGGTCGTTACCTAAATTACCTACAAGAATGACTTTATTAACACTCATAAAATTTCCTTTGCTGGTTTTTTAATAAATTGTAATCATTAAATGGTTAAAATTAAGTATACTTTACGAAATTTTTGGATAAATTGCCATCAATTTTTGGTAAATTTATCCAATTTTGGTAAATTTATACAATGACTGAACAATTGATTTGCCAGTAAGCTTCACTTAAGCATGGGCTTTAAAAATCTGCCTGTATGTGAACGGCTATTTTTGGCAACTGTCTCAGGCGTACCTGTGGCGACAATCTCACCACCACCGCTACCACCTTCAGGGCCCAAATCCACAATCCAATCCGCCGTTTTAATCACATCCAAATTATGCTCAATCACCACAACAGTATTACCACGGTCACGCAATGTGTGTAAAATATGCAAAAGCTTAGCGATATCATGAAAATGCAGCCCTGTTGTCGGCTCATCTAAGATATACAAAGTCTTGCCCGTATCACGCTTGGCAAGCTCTTTGGCAAGTTTAACACGCTGTGCCTCACCACCTGATAAAGTCGTTGCCGACTGGCCCAAACGGATATAGTCAAGACCTACCTCATGCAGTGCTTCTAGGCGGCGATGAATAGCAGGAATGGGTTCAAAAAATCCCATCGCCTCCTCAACAGTCATATCAAGCACATCGCTGATGGATTTACCTTTATATTTAACCTCCAAAGTTTCACGATTATATCGCTTACCATGACACACATCACACGGCACATACATATCTGGCAAAAAATGCATCTCAACTTTAATCAATCCATCGCCCTGACATACCTCACAACGACCGCCTTTCACATTAAAACTAAACCGCCCTGCTTTGTAGCCACGCGCTCTGGCTTCTGGCGTTTGGGTAAATAAATCTCGTATCAGTGTAAACACGCCTGTATAAGTGGCAGGATTTGAACGCGGTGTACGACCAATCGGACTTTGATCGATATCCACCATTTTATCCAAATGCTCAAGTCCTGAAATTTTTTCATATTTTTCAGGAGCAAGTGTGGTGGCGTTATTTAAGGTAGTCGCAGCCAATGGCATAAGTGTACGGTTAATCAAGGTGGATTTACCTGAACCTGACACACCCGTAATGCAGGTCATGACACCAATCGGAATACTAAGATGAACATTTTTTAGATTATTACCAGTTGCACCCTCCAAATGAATCCATAATGGCTCTTGGATGGTTTTTTTACCTTTGATTATCTCGATGGTCTTAGGCAATTGGCGAGTAGTCGGCACCTCAATGCGTCGCTTGCCAGATAGGTACTCGCCCGTTAGCGACCCTGTGGTGTTGGCAACCTGTTCTGCACTACCTGATGCCACAACACGGCCGCCATGCACGCCTGCTCCAACGCCAATATCAATAATATAATCCGCCTGCCGAATGGCATCTTCATCATGCTCGACCACCACCACCGTATTGCCCAAATCACGCAACTGTATTAAAGTGGACAAAAGTCGATCATTATCCCTTTGATGCAGTCCAATAGACGGCTCATCAAGTACATACATCACGCCCATTAAGCCTGCACCAATCTGACTTGCCAAGCGGATACGCTGTGCCTCACCACCTGACAGCGTTTCAGCGGAGCGTGCCAAGGTCAAATACTCCAAGCCGACCTTGGTCAAAAAACCCAATCGCTCTTTGATTTCTTTGAAAATCTTATCAGCCACCTCGCCTTTAGCACCAGTAATTTTTAAGTTTTGATAATATTGCCACGCCTCCCCAATCGGCAGATGGATGATATCACCGATGGCTTTATCCTCCACACGCACATGGCGGGCAATATCATTTAGGCGTACACCATGGCACACATTGCACTGGGTATCTGATAGATACTGTGCCAACTCATCTCGCACCAAATTACTGGTTGTGGTTGTATAACGGCGTTCTAGATAAGGCAAAATCCCCTCAAAGGGCGTGTTTTTGGTCGTTTTACGCCCTCGTTCATCGGTAAAATTAAATTCAATTTTTTGTCTACCCGAACCATTTAAAATAATCGCTTGGTGTTTATTTGATAAGTCTTGCCACGGCATATCCATATCAATGCCAAAATGACGGCAAACCGTTGATAATAAGCCAAAATAATACGCATGACGTTTATCCCAACCATGAATAGCACCTTGATTCAGTGATTTTTCAGGATGGGTAACGATACGCTCGGCCGCAAAATACTGACGCTTACCCAAGCCATCACATGCAGGGCAAGCACCTGCAGGATTATTAAAGCTAAACAGCCTTGGCTCAAGCTCACTCACCGCACGGTCACACACAGGGCAAGAATGCTTAGCAGATAATATCTGCTCATCATCACCAACAGGATTACCATCCATGTGATACAAAATGGCGATATCATTACCAAGTTTTAATGCAACCTCCAAACTTTCGGCAACACGATTTCCCAAATCATCACGCACTTTAAATCGGTCAACCACCACCTCGATGCTGTGTTTTTTATTTTTTTCAAGGCTAGGTAACTCATCGGTCTCATAAATCACCCCATCAATACGCACGCGTGTAAACCCTTGAGATGGCAACTGCTCAAGCAAAGCAATATGCTCACCTTTACGCTCACGCACGACAGGTGCTAAAATCATCAATTTGGTCTCAGTCGGCAAACTCATAATCCCATCTACCATCTCACTGACTGTTTGTGCGACCATCGGCTCATCATGTTCAGGGCAATAAGGCACACCCACCCGTGCAAACAAAAGACGCAAGTAATCATATACCTCGGTAATTGTACCTACTGTTGAGCGAGGATTGTGGTTGGTGGACTTTTGTTCAATGGCGATTGCAGGTGATAAACCATCAATACTATCTACTTCTGGCTTTTGCATTTGGCTTAAAAATTGTCGAGCATATGCTGATAAACTTTCAACATAACGGCGTTGACCTTCGGCATACAAAGTATCAAACGCAAGTGATGACTTGCCTGAGCCTGACAAGCCAGTAATCACCACAAATTTATCTCGTGGAATATCTACATCAATATTTTTTAGATTGTGCGTGCGTGCACCACGGATGGCAATTTTATCTTGAGCCATGAAAACGCCTTTTTTATAGAAGAATTTAATAAGAAAATGGGGATTTTCTAGATATTTTAAAGCATTTGGCAGATGGGTTTTGTAATAAATACATGGATTTCATGTACGGTTTTATTGTTTAAATTGGCTTTTTTGTCTCATAATGATTACAATATTAAAAACCTAAAAAATTCGATTATGATACGACTTTATCTTGGCGGCTCGTTTGACCCCATTCATCGGGCACATCTGCAGATGGTGCTAAGTGCATATGACACCATACACCAAAAAACCACTGACACTGTAACCGTTCACCTATTGCCAACGGCTGGCAATCCCTTTAAAAACGCACCGACATCGCATGCACACCGCATCGTCATGCTCAAGCTTGCCATTACACCCTTGATAAAAAAAGGCATGAATATATCAATTGATGAGCGTGAGCTGTCTTTGATACCTCCGATATACACCATCGACACCATACGACAGCTTAAGTCCACTTATCCTGATGACCGATTAATTTTTATTATTGGGGGCGATAGTTTGGCAAATCTACATCAATGGAAGGCGTATGATGAGCTGATTTACCAAGTCAAATTGTGGGCATTTGACCGTGTCGATACCACGCCAGCTGATGAGACAGTAGCAACAAAGTGCACTACTAATTTGGATGAATTTTTGGCAAATGACCATACGATTTATTTAGATCACACACCCATCATGAACATCTCGTCCAGTCAAATCCGCACCCTAATCGCTGATGGTCGCACTAAGCTTGCTGCACCGCTGATGGATGAGTGCGTCTTGGCATATATCTGCACAGAAGGCTTATACCAAAACCTCAAAAATATGCTATAATTAAAAGTTATCCATCCAATTATCAATCAATTATGACGACTTTGAATTTAGACCAAACACTTGCACTTGTTACCACAACGCTTGATGACTTAAAAGCAAAAAACATAACGACCCTTGAAATCGAACATTTAACCGAAATTGCTGAACGCATCGTTATTTGTGAGGCCACCAGTAAACGCCATGTCAAAGCTTTGGCGGATAAATTGGGTGCTGCAACCAAAGAAGCTGGGCTAATGCCGCTTGGCCGTGAAGGTGATAAAGACAGCGATTGGACACTGGTGGACTTGGGTGCGGTGGTGGTACATATCATGACGCCACAAGCACGGGCATTTTATGACCTAGAAGGCTTATGGTCATCTCCAGATGCACTCAAAGCCTTAGTGGCTCAAAGAGACTAAACCTTTGAGACATTAGTCCTTTGAGACATGAATTAGTGGTGTGCCTGAAGGTGATAGTACCACTGATAGCACACCCCATAGCCGATGTGTAGAAAATTGGCGATGATACGCCCTGTCAATCCCCACACCACTTCAGGCTCACCAATTTGCCGATCATCAATCAGCCATGCTGGTGTGTGCAAATATGCTCGCCCAAAATTAGGACGCTCAAAATAATAATCTATGGGTGGCGTTGTTTTTAGATATGTCAGATCAGCCCAAAATAACCGCTGAATTTCATCTTCACTGGCGATTAAACTGTCTGCTATCGCAGGTGTCATACTGACAACCACAGGGCGTACCAAAAGACCTTTTTTGGAGATTTGCATCGGTAAAAATCCAATTAAAGTGCTGTCTTGTCTTAATAGACCCACCTCCTCAAATGCCTCTCGTGTCGCCACCTCATAAGAAGACCGATCCGTCTTATCACGCTTACCGCCCACCAGCGACACCTCACCTGCATGGCTTGATAAATTACTTGCTCGGCAAGTCAATAATAGCCTTGGGCTAATCTCATCAGTAATGGCAACAAGCACGCAAGCATGGGGCTGTGGCTTGTTAATGAGCAACTGTTCATAGGCTTGATTCAGTTGTTGCCTATCAACCCCTGCAATCAGATCATTATTTTGTGTCAAAGACAAAATATCTACACCGTGATACTCAGATAAGGCATGGCTAAGCGTAGAGAATCGATGCTCTGGTGGCAAATAAACCGCCGTTTTATCGACGAAATTTGGATCAGCATGCGTCTTAATTTGGCTAAAAAAATCGTTCATAACATTTGTATTTTTGGTGAAATTGACTTAAACTAAATCAGTCATGACAATCAAAGCTATCCTTACCATTTACCATATAATTTTGGGTAGTGTTCATTAATCAGCCAGTTTATTATAGACCGATGCCCTACTGTATGCAATGCGGACATGCCGCCACCTACACCATTCCTAAAGGCGATAGTCGTCAGCGTCTCGTCTGCTCAGCGTGCGGATTTATTCATTATGACAATCCAAAGATGATTTGCGGGGCTTTGGTACGCCATGAGAACAAAATTCTGCTTTGTCGCCGTGCCATTGAGCCAAGATACGGCTATTGGACTTTACCAGCAGGATTTATGGAAATTGGTGAGACCATGATGGAGGGTGCATTGCGTGAGACCATCGAAGAAGCTGCCGCTATTGCCACCGATGCTAAGCTGTACTGCTTATTTGATATGCCTTATTTGGGGCAAATCCATGCCATGTATTTGACCAACTTATCTTGTGATGGGCGATTTGGGGTTGGTGTTGAAAGCTTAGAATGTGCCTTGATTGATGAGCAGGATATCCCTTGGCAAGATTTGGCGTTTCGCACGATTCACTTGACACTTGAACAGTATTTGGCGGATAAAGCTGCGATTATCGCCCAAGGCAAGAACATTGATGATTTTACCAATTATCCCATTCATCAAATCACTTTAGACGAAATTGTCGTGGACGAATTACAATAAAAGATGATGTTATTTTGTCCCAAAAAACGCTGATGATACTTCTAAGATACTATACTTCTAAGATAAAGTTAATCGGACCGTCATTATGGGCAATCACTTGCATATGAGCACCAAATTGACCCGTCGCCACTGGCGTATGATACTGTTTGGCATAACAAACCAACTCATCAAACAGTTGTGCTGCCTGATTGGGTGGCATCGCTGGCCCAAAGTCAGGACGGCGACCTTTATCGGTCAGTGCCATCAGTGTAAACTGCGACACCAACAGCAAACCACCGCCCACATCAGCCACACTTTTATCCATCTTGCCAAGCTTGTCTGCGTCAGTGGTATTTTCAAAAATACGATAACTTAATATCTTATCCACCAAACGCTTTGCTTGCTTAACATCATCTGACTTGCCAATACCGATATAAGCCAGTATCCCACCATCAATCTCACCAACCACCTCACCGCAAACCTCAACGCGTGCTTGGTGTACCCGCTGTATCAATGCTTTCATTATTTGCCTTTTTTAAAATGAATTTAGGCCAAAGTCGGCTGAATTTAACTTAGGAATCTCCCACCAAAGGGCATCACTGTGATGGGCTTTGAGATACTCTTGCAAATACTGTTTGGTATCGGTTGCAATCATCTCATCATCGCCATCATCGGCTTGATTGTACGCCAGTGCGTACAAATATATGCCATAAGTTTTTAGGGCGTTTAAGCTTAGCAGAGTATGGTTAATGCTGCCAAGCCTGCCAGAGCTTACCAAAATCACAGGATAATTTTGACTGGCGATATAATCAATCATCAGCCCACCTTTGACATCATCCATCATCGGCACCATCAAACCGCCCGCTCCTTCAATCAGCACTATCTCATAAGCCTCTGCCAGCTGTTTGGTGCATGCCAAAAGATGGCTAACATCTACCGATACGCCATCCATCTTGCTTGCCAAATGTGGCGATGCAGGGTAGCTTAGTATCAAAGGCATTGTTAGGTGCGTCTCATCATCAGGCAACATACCCACGCCCATCATCTGTCGGTGCTGGGCAATGTCTTCGCTTAGCTTGATATTGCCAGTTTGGATAAGTTTTTGGGTGATAACCGTTCGCCCATTCTTTAAAAGCTGGCAGGCGATATGGCCTGTTGCGATGGTTTTACCAATGTTAGTATCAATACCGCTAATGAAATAGCTGCCTTGCATTTGGTGAAGATTGGGTAATGTGGTCATAAAGGCGAACTCATTGGTTTCATTGGTTTATGAGCAACAAAAAGCAGCGGCCGATAAGTTAAGGTATAACCTGCATCGGTATGAAATTGTTGATAGTTTTGACAAAACTTTGCCAAACTTTGCTTGCTCCAACATGCCTGCTCTGTGCCAACTGCTGTCACGCCTGTTGCTTTTAGGTGTCTTAGCACCGCCATCGGAGAGTCAAAATAAAGCACTTGCTCATCTGCCTTAAACTCATCAATCATAAAACCTGCTTGATTTAAACGCACCATCAGCTGTTTTGGCGTATCATAGCGTAGCCCTCGCCCTGTCAATGCTTGTATTTCAGATAAATTACCCTCAACAAAAGTACTGGCAGCAAAAAATCCGCCAGCTGTTAAAGTCTGAAAAACTCTTTTAAATAGCACATCTGGCGGATAAATCCATTGCAGTGCAGAAGATGAAATCACACCATCTAAGGTTTTTGGCAAATCAATCATCCCAATATCCCCGATCAGATAATTGGCATCAATATCCTTTGGCAGTGCGTTGGTTTGGATATTATCATACAAATCATTTAAATACAGTGTATCAACGCTAAAATTCTCAAATAAAGCATCGGTTAAAAGACCACTGCCAACGCCAATTTCAAGCAATCTTGATATGTGTTCATCTTGTATGACCCGATAAGGTTGCATGCCAGTATTTTTAGTATTACAAGCTTTAACCATCTTTGCTTTAACCATCTTTAAAGAGATGATAAGCCGTCTTGCCATCTTCGCCTGAACGGTTGCATGAGCGCGATAGCTTTGATGGGCCCTACAAAATCTTTGGGCGATTTTATTGGGATTTGATGATAAAGCGGATTTTGTCATTTACTCTCACCTCTGACGATTTGAGTAAGCACTTGGGTAAACTTTGTCATTGTATCATCATTAATGGCACTATTTAAACAAATTCGCAACCGTGATTGTCCTTTTGGTACGGTTGGTGGGCGTACAGCCAGCACATGATAACCTTGTCTGCCCAAATCAGCGGCGGCATTTAGTGTACGAGTATTGTCACCCAATATGATGGGAATGATTTGACTGGCAGAGGGGCATGGCAGCTTTGCCAAGTGAACCACTTTTGATAAATCATCACTAAGTTTCATCAGATGCTTACGCCTTTGGTTCATCAAAGGTATTTGCTCTAAAATAAAACAGCTCCAAGCAATGTTAATGGGTGGTAAGGCGGTACTAAAAATCAAAGGACGCATTTTATTAATCAGATAATCACGCAAAATGGGATGGCAAATACAGTATCCGCCAACTGATGCCAATGCTTTTCCAAATGCACCGACAATAAAATCAACTTGATTGATGACGCCATATTCTTCCACACAGCCCAAACCACGCCCACCTCGAACACCGATGGCGTGGGCTTCATCAACATAAAGCATCACCTTTGGGTATTGTGCCTTTAAATGGCTAAGATGGGATAAATTTGTGATATCGCCATCCATGCTAAAAATACTTTCGGTAACGACAATGATACGACAAATGCCATTATCTGATTGATATTTTTGGATTAATCCTTCAAGCTGGGGGAGATTTTGATGTTGATAGCGGATGGTTTTGGTGCCATGTTTGGCAGCCAATTGCATTCCATCAATGATACTGGCATGAACCAATTTATCCGCCAAAATCACCGTTTTATCATCACAAATGGCAGGTAAGATACCGATATTGGCATGATAACCACTATTAAATAATAAGCAAGGGCGACCAAATAATGATGCCATTTTGGTCTCTAATCGCTCAAAATTTTCAAAATTCCCTGTCAATAATCTAGAAGAAGACGCACTAAACGGCCAACGCTGTTCATGCAGCAGCTCTAAGAATTCTTCATAAAGTGATGTTTGACTGGCAATGCCCAAATAATCATTGCTGGCTAAATTGAGCAAAGGCTTGCTGTCATTGACACCAATGCGTTGCCCTTGATGTTTTAAGCGTTGTAATTGGCGGTGATTGTGCGATGCTTTTAAAGCAGACAGCTGTTCGGCATAAAAATTTAATAACTGGTCATTCATCATTCATCTTCATTGATTATTGGGTTCATTGACTGTTTTTTAAAATTGGGTGATAAGGTTGTGCAGATTAAATCGGTAAACTCATGCAATAAAGTTGCCAGCTCATCATCGCTGATGATAAATGGTGGCATCAGATAAACCAGCCGTCCAAAGGGGCGAATCCATATCCCTCGTGCGACGCATTCTTGTTGAATGATTGCCATATCTACCGGGTCTGTCATCTCAACCACTGCAATCGCCCCCAAAATACGCACATCAGCGACATGTGGCAACTGTTTAAGATGGGTTAATGTCATGCGACATGTCCGAGCAATACGCCGAACATGATATTGCCAAGGGCTTTGTAATAAAAGCTGAACACTTGCCAGTGCCACAGCACATGCCAATGGATTTGCCATAAATGTTGGCCCGTGCATGAACGCACCCACCTTACCATGGCTGATGGTGTGTGCCACTTTGGTTGTGGTGAGTACAGCTGACAATGTCATATAACCGCCCGTTAATGCCTTGCCCAAACACATGATGTCAGGCACTACCTTGGCATGTTCGCAAGCAAACAGACGACCTGTCCGCCCAAAGCCTGTGGCAATTTCATCAAAAATCAATAACACCCCATATTCATCACATAATTTACGCAGCTGCCTTAGATAATTTGTGTGATAAAACCGCATGCCACCTGCCCCCTGAACAATAGGCTCAATGATAAAAGCCGCTAAGTTTTTATGGTGTCTCTTAAATGCCAAGCGAATATCGTCCATGGCCGCATCATCCCAAGGGTCATCAATCTTAATCGTTGGTGCATCCACAAAAATGCGACTGGGCAGAGCATCCCCAAAAATTTGGTGCATGCCTGTGATGGGGTCGCAAACACTCATGGCATTCCAAGTATCGCCATGATAGCCTGAGCGGGTTGTCATGATGTTGTTTTTGGTGGTCTTGCCCAAAGCATGCTGATATTGAACCGCCATTTTCAAAGCCACCTCAACGGCAACCGACCCTGAATCGGCATAAAAAATGTGTTGAAGCGGTTTTGGGACAATGCTAAGCAATAATTGCCCAAGTTTGATGGCAGGTTCGTGTGTCAGCCCACCAAACATGATATGAGACATTTTGGTGAGCTGTTCGGTGATGGCGGCATTTAAAACAGGATGGTTGTATCCATGAATGGCACACCACCATGATGACATGCCATCGATGAGTACCGTGCCATCTTGTAGATGAATTTGACAACCTTTGGCACAAGCAACAGGCAAGGCTGGCAAAGGGCTCGTCATAGAAGTGTAAGGGTGCCACAAATGGGCGGTATCAAATTCGTTAATCATCGCCTAAATCTTAGTCAAATTGGCTTATCATAGCGAATTTAGATAAAAAATGATAGCTTTAATGGTTTGAATATTTTTGTATTATCCTAATCAAATAAACACACTTTATCATCAAACCAGCGAATGAAGAAAATCTATCTTAAAAACCAAACAAGCTGTTAAGCGTTGGGCAGTCTTGCCATCCATATGCCTACCCCAAGGCTAATCGCTGCCAAAAGCCAAGCCACCCACTGCCACGAGCTTGGTAATTTAAAAAATAATATGATTGTTGACAGACTCATCATCGACCAAGCCAAATATTTGGCAAATCTTGGAATAGCACGATGCGTTTGCCAATTGATAATCATCTGCCCAAATAGTCGATGTGCCAGTAGCCACGCATAAAATCGCCGTGAGCTTCTTGCCCAAAAATAGCCCGCCAATAAAATAAAAACCGTCGTCGGCATGCCTGGCACAACGATACCAATTAGCCCCAAAATCAAACACACCAAGCCCAAAACAAAATACACCGCTCGCATCAAAGCACTTTGGTGAATGAGATTTTTGGGTGTCGGTTGTGTCGGTTTGAGCGGTGTTATCATGGCTTGGGCAGGTGTCATCGGTTATGTATCATCTTATAGAGCTATTTTGATACATCATACTGCATTGTCAGTGGCTTTTCTATTTGAAAATATAAATCATTCTCATTATATCAATCAATGGTCAGCTTAGCCATAAAAAGATAATCTTAAGATGGTATTTTCTTAAGAGAGCATTTTGGGTAAATTTTCATCAAACCCTATCATAAAATTTATGATAAAATAAAAAATATCTTAAAAAATATCTGAATAGGTCAACCATGAATCCTTTCACACTTATCCAAAATCTCATCCCACAGCAGGCGCTCAGCGAATTTGCAGGCAACCTAGCCGCCAGCCAAAATCCGTATGTTAAAAAATCCTTGATTCACAGCTTTGCTAAGGCGTATCACATAAATTTGGATGAATATGCACGCAGTCAATTTTCTGATTATAGTAGTTTTAATGACTTTTTTACACGCGAACTAAAATCAGATGCACGCCCAATTGATGAGACGCCCAATCAGCTGATTTGCCCTGCTGATGGTACGATTTCACAAATTGGAGACATCAAACAAGGTATGATTCTGCAAGCGAAAGGTCGCACCTATGAGATTGGGCAACTGCTTGCTGATTATGACGATGGTCAGTATTTTATGAATGGCAGTTTTGCAACAATTTATTTGGCACCCAGCAATTATCATCGTGTGCATATGCCCTTTGATGGTCAATTGACTGCCACACGCTATGTACCAGGTACGCTGTTTTCGGTTAATCACACAACCGCCAAGCATGTGCCTGATTTGTTTGCACGAAATGAGCGGCTAATTTGTTTATTTGATACCAGTTTTGGGCGAGCTGCTGTGGTGATGGTTGGGGCGATGATTGTTGCAGGCATTGAATCGGTCGCAACTGGTAAGATTAATCGCACGCCCCACATTCAATATCGTACCCATGAGTTAACTTTATCAAAAGGCGATGAGCTTGGGCGTTTTTATTTAGGCTCAACTGCCATCATCATATTACCAAAATCCGCCCACAATGACTGGCTTGCACACATCACTCACGGTAAAAAAGTCATGATGGGTCAGGCAATTGGCAATATACCTGTCTGATAACACAGGTTATCGTGTAAAATTTATCAAACCAAAACAATGATTTTTGCATGAAAATAGCTAAATTTGGTGACTTAAGAGAAAATTTTCTTATTTTTTAAACACAAAATAGCCATTTTTATGACGAATATAAAAGGCAATGATACCCTAAAAACTTGCTTGTTATTTTGATATTTTTGGCGTAGAATTTGAAGAAATTCAATAAAACACCATTTGATTATTTTTCAAATCACCTTAACTATCACAGCCTATTTGAGGTGTTTTTTAAACTTTTTTACTGTAAATGATTATCAATCAACTAACCTAGGGGTATCGTAATGCAAGCAAATTTACATCAAGTCGATCGTATCATTCGTATTGTTATTGGTATCGCTTTAATTGTATTACCTTTGTTTGCGGTCATCGGCTGATGGGGCTATGTTGTTGGGGCGATACTACCGGCAACAGGCCTGATTAATTTTTGCCCAATATACCGCTTGCTTGGTATCAATACCTGTAAATACAAAAGATAATCAGACACAATAAATCACATGACCATATTAAGATAGCCTATTAATATGGTCATCCTAGCTGGTATTTAGTTAATCTTAACGCCTAATCTGCCAAATCTGCATCCATCGCCACTTTATCTAGCTCCACTGCTTGCAATGTATCGAGCGCATCAATCAAAGCCCGATATGCTGGACGCAAGGCAATAAAATGGCTTGGAGTGACTGCCGTGATATCATTTCGGCATGCCGACTCAAAAATCTCTGAAACCGCACGCAGCCTTGGCACGCCTGCGTACCGTGCTGCCCCAACCATCCGATGGCTGATATCAGCCAAACTGACACGGTCACGGTCTGCCCATGCACGCTCAAGTGACTGACGCTCAGAGTCAGCACCATCAATGAGCATCTCAAGCAGTCTATAGGCAAGCTTAGGTTTATTTGCTGAACGCTCAAGCGCATCGCCCCAATCTACAACGGGTAATTTTTCAGGGGCATCGACGGCATTTTTTGGTACATCAAGTATGGGCAAACTTTCAACCATATCCAATACATTGAGTTTATCAGCTGCCACATCATGACCAAGCCATTTTTGTAGCGTTTGTACCAGCTGTACCTCACCGATTGGCTTACTAACATAATCATTAAGCCCCGATGAGACCAACTGATCTTTTTCATCTGACAGACCATGGGCAGTCAATGCAATAATAGGTACAGGCTTGCTCAAATGTGCTTGCTCAATTTTTCGAATTTCGATAGAGGTCTCAAGTCCTGACATTCTTGGCATCTGGACATCCATAAATATCATGTCAATGGGTGGCGTTGACCCTGTGATGCTCTGCGTCATCCTTTCGATGGCCTCAAAGCCGCTATTTGCCGTAACAACCTCAACACCAAGCTCAGCAAGTAATGCATCTAGCACCAAAAGATTTGGTAAATGGTCATCTACAGCCAAAATCCTACGCCCCACAAATTTGGCCTGACGAGGTGATTGTATCGCCGACAGGTTTTGCTGATTTAAAAGCATGGCATATAGCTGCCTTTTATCCATCGGCTCATATAATGCTTGGGTCTGATAACGCAATAACAACTGTTCGTTGATACCCACTTGATAACCAAAACTGGCAAGCTTACCATCATATCGTAAGCGAATTTGTCGTAACACGGCACCCACATCATCTTTGGCAGCGTCTTGGCCAAAATTATCCACAATCACCCAATCATAATCCATCTCATTTTTATCAAGCTTTTCTAATAAATCTGCAAGACCAATGGCTATCGTTAATTGAACTTTTGTGCCAACCAAACTGCTCTTTAGTACCCGCAATGCTGGTGCATGGTTAATCCAAACCAAAAGTTGCATGGGTGTGTGCAACAACTCTGCAAGCTTAGGTAAGGCATCATCAATCGAACCTTCATCCACACCCATGGGCATCTCAAACCAAAAAGTTGCACCTGCATTAGCAATATTTTCACTGCGATTGTCAATAAAACCAATCGAGCCACCCATCAATTGTGTCAACTGCTTTGAGATAACTAAACCCAAACCCGTTCCACCATAGCGGCGAGTGACGCTCAAATCACCTTGACCAAAACTTTGAAACAGCTGTTCTTTATCACTTTCACTAATGCCTTTGCCTGTATCTTCCACCTCAATGCATAAATATCCTGTTTTTTCAGCCAAACTCACTCGAACCACGACACTGCCCATATCAGTAAATTTGATGGCATTACCCACAAGATTGGTTAAGATTTGCTTTACTCTTAAACTATCGCCAATAATGCGAGTTGGTACATCATCATAAAATAAGACTGCCAGACGCAGCCGCTTTTCAAGTGCTGCTGGTGACAGCATATCAACCACATCATACACTGCATCATATAAATCAAAATCATGGCTATCTAAAATCAGCTTACCTGCCTCAATCTTAGAAAAATCAAGCACATCATTAACCAGTGCCAGCAAATGTGCTGATGATTTTTTGATGGTTTGTACATATAAATTTTGCTCACCAGTCAACTCACCTTTACGGGCTAACAAATTAATAAAACCATCAATGCTATTTAATGGTGTACGCAGCTCATGACTGATATTTGCTAAAAATGCTGACTTGGCTTGGCTGGTTGAGATTGCTGCATCACGAGCATTTCGAATAGAGATATTTTGCATTTCCATTTCATCAAATGCTTGCTGTAAATCATGTTCTGTTTCATCGGCATGGTTTTTTAGTTCTGTAAAGCTGGCATGCAGGCGGCGAACCGCTCGTGTAAAATCATCTCGCAATAAGGCAAATTCACCACTGGTTTTTAGTTGTGGTACACGGGATAAATTATCGGTATTTAGTCGCTGTAAGTACAGCCGCATCTCATAAAGTGGCGTAATCCAGCGTTTAGAATAAATATTTAAAATCAGCAAAAGCAGTAAAATGGTCGTCAATCCAATGGCAGTCAACGCCAATGCTACCCGATATGAGGTAATCGTCAATGGTGTATTATCCATATCCACCAAAAGCCAATAACGCTCATTATCAAAAATGAATGATTTGCCATAGGCGGTGCCTACAGCGGTTGGTATGCGATAGATTTCTTTGGCTTGTAAATCAACATCTCCCCAAGATAAATCTGTCTGCATTCCCGTACTAAAAAGCACCTGACCGATGCCATCCATAATTGCCACTCGAAGTACATGCTGATTACGAGACTGTTGAAGTTGTACGAACCAATTGGTATTAAAAAATGGTATATCTTGAGCATGGCGAGCCATCGCACGATTTGGTAAATTGGTATCATGTGGCGTAATGGCAATTAATATCTCATCTTCATTCATCTGAGCGACACGCTCATCCAAACGATTTTGGCGATGTTGAAGGTCTGTTAATAAAGGACGCACGATGGCATCATAACGTACCAATGCTGCATTTGCCATGGTGTCTTGTTCTGAGAGTATGGCACGGCGTACCTCACTCATGACCAAGTACGAACCTAAAAATGCCAATACCACAATCGGTAAGAATACCAACAAAATCAGCTGCCCATAAGCGCTTTTTATGCCAAATGCTTTATTGATTTGCATGGATAATCACCCCAAGATTTTGTAGCACTATACCAAAAACAGTATCATAAGTACACCAAACCCAGTTGAACAAAGCTGATGGCTTGGTTTTAATTATGCTATAATTTGGCATAATCTATGATTTATGAGACAACCACAATGACCAAAGATTTTATCCATCAAACCACCACGCTGTCTGACTGTGTAGGCAATACGCCACTTGTCAAGCTCAATACACTTGCCAAAGATAGCCAAGCTACTTTACTTGCCAAACTTGAGGGTAATAACCCTGCAGGTTCTGTCAAAGACCGTCCAGCGTTTAATATGATTTATCAAGCCGAACAGCGTGGGCAAATCAAACCAGGTGATACACTCATTGAGGCAACCAGTGGCAATACAGGTATTGCACTGGCGATGGTTGCGGCAATGCGTGGTTATCAGATGACCTTATTAATGCCCGCCAATTCCACCCAAGAGCGTAAAGATGCGATGACTGCCTATGGTGCAACACTCATCGAGGTAGCAGATGGCATGGAGGCAGCACGAGATATGGCATTACAGATGCAAGCTGATGGACAAGGCATTGTACTTGACCAATTTAATAATACCGATAATAAACACGCACACTATCTGACCACAGGCCCTGAGCTTTGGCAACAAACTGAGGGCAAAATTACCCATTTTGTCAGCAGTATGGGTACAACAGGCACCATCATGGGTGTCAGTCAATATCTTAAAGAACAAAATCCAGCCATTCAAATCATTGGGCTTCAGCCAGATGAACAGTCATCCATCGCAGGCATTCGCCGCTGGCCTGCTGAATATTTACCAGGAATTTTTGATGCATCATTGGTTGATACGATCATGGATGTCAATCAAACTAATGCCGAACGCTATATGCGAAAACTGGCACGAGAAGAAGGCATCTTTTGTGGTGTATCCTCTGGTGGTGCAGCGTGGGCAGCTCATCAAATTGCCAAAAATACCCCTAATGCGGTCATTGTATTTATTGCGTGTGACCGTGGCGACCGTTATTTATCCACAGGATTATTTGGTGTGACTGACTGAGGCCTGGCATGATTTCCACCCCAATTTTAGTATTTGACATTGAAACCATACCTGACATACAAACAGGCAAGCGACTTTATCCAGAGCTGGCCGATTTGGGTGATGATGATGCTTTAACTGCACTCATTGCCCTGCGTCATGCTGAATCAGGCACAGAATTCATGCGTCTACCACTTCATAAAATCGCTTGCTTGTCATTTTTATGGTTTGATGGCACGACCTTTCATCTTAAATCTCTCACACTACAAACCATGAGCGAAAAAGAGATTTTGGTCAATTTTTTAAGAGCCTTTGATAAAAAACCTGTGCTTGTCAGCTGGAATGGATTGGCTTTTGACTTACCTGTCTTGATGCATCGGTCTATGCACCACCAATTATCTGCACCAGCACTATTTGGCAGCGCCCAAAAATTTGGCTATTCATATCGCTATGGTGAGATGCATATTGATTTGATGGACAAAACTGCACTGCATAATAACAAACTACACCAAAAACTTGATACGGTTGCCAGTTTGTGTGGATTTGCTGGTAAAGGCAATCTTGATGGCTCGCAGGTTTTGCCGATGGTACAAAACTCTCAATGGGACGCCCTTAGTTGTTATTGCGAGTCCGATGTCCTAAATACTTGGCTGATTTATTTAAGGTGGCTGACTTTAACGGGCAAATCTTCTACCGATGAATGCCAAGCACTCATTGACAAAACCAACCAATTTGTACAAAGCTTGACCAATTCAGCTGGCAAGCTACGCCATCAAAGCTTTTTAGATGCTTGGGTACGGTAGGATTTGACGCTTTATTTGATTGTAAGATAAGAGTTATTAAATACTTCGCCCATATCCATCAAAAATCGAATGATGATTTGTACAGCAATCAATATCAAAATCCAAGAAATGGCTGTTTTTAGCCACAGCATGGGTGGGCGTTTTGAATTTGACGCCCAGCCAACACCTGCTGTCGCCGATACCATCCAAACAGCCTCATCTGCCAGTATTTCATAAACACAAAACCAAGCTTGCATAGGCAATGATTTTTAACGCATAAAAATCAGCCAAAAACTCATCAGTGGATTCATGTCATGACAACCAAGCAGACTCAATCAAACCCACAGCTGATTGACTTATGTTATAATGTGCAGTTTAACATGACCGCACCCATTTTTAGTGATGAAATGATTAGGGTGCACCTAACATTGATAATCTATTGATTATATATTGATAAAATACAATAAAACCTTGATCAGTTCATTCATTGTTTCAAAATCCATAATGCTTAAAAACCCATCTAACGACAGGCAAGCTTTTCACATGACCCAAACGCATTCACTTATTCAAAACCCCAGTAAAAAAGGCAAACCAACTGCTCGAGCACGCAAGCGTTTGGCAGATACACCACCCCTTGAATTTCATATCACAAACTTAGCACACGATGGGCGTGGCGTGGCAGTTTATGAGACCGATAACACCACCCACAATCCTGATAAAGCAGGCAAAAAAGTCTTTATCAGCTTTGCATTACCGGGCGAGGCTGTCTTGGTTAAGATGACCAATTCTAAGAAAAATTTTGAAGAAGGTGATGCCTTACAAGTCGTCAATCATCCCCATCCCCAGCGTCAAACGCCACCCTGCCCACATTTTGGGGTGTGTGGCGGATGTAGTCTACAGCACTGGCAGGCAGATGCTCAAATTGATTTCAAACAGTCCGTACTAAAAGAGCTGCTCATACATCAAGCAGGCATCGAGCCTGATATTTGGCTTAAGCCTTTGGTTGGCGATCGTCTTGGCTATCGCACCAAAGCACGCATGGGTGTACGCTATGTTGCCAAAAAAGACTCGGCACTGGTCGGTTTTCGTGAACGCGCCAGCAACTTTTTGGCAGAACTCAATGAATGCCATATCTTAGATAAACGCATCGGCTTTGAGCTTGAAAATTTAAAAGCACTCATCACCGACCTAAATGCACGAGATAGCATTCCACAGCTTGAGATTGCCATGGGGCAGACACTGCCACATGTGCCTGACAGCATCAAATCGGTTGCGGTTATTGTGCGTCATATGCAGGAGCTTGATGATGAAGACTTGGCGAAATTGCGTCAATTTTTTGCAGCTCGCAACTGGCAACTGTTCTTACAACCAAAAGGAGTAGACAGCGTACATCGCATCGATACCGAAGATGCTCGCCCAACTTCGCTGACTGTACCACCCACAGGTGGTCTGTTTTATCATCTACCAAATTTTGATTTGACTTATGAATTTTCGCCATTGGATTTTACGCAAGTTAATTTATCCGTCAATCAAAAAATGATGGATTTGGCAAGCAGTCTGTTAAACCTACAAAAAGGTGAGCGTGTACTGGATTTATTTTGCGGATTGGGTAATTTTAGCTTAGTATTGGCAAGACAAGTTGGCGAAAGTGGCTTTGTGGTCGGTGTTGAAGGCAGTGAGCAGATGACCGAACGCGCCAAAATGAATGCTTGTGCCAACGGCATTGCCCATACTGAATTTTATGCCAAAGACTTGACCCAAGATTTAAGCGATCAGCCATGGGCAACGGGCAATAATCGCTTTGATGCACTCTTGATTGACCCACCCCGCTCAGGTGCTTGGGAGGTGATGGCATACTTGCCCAAATTTAATGCCAAACGCATCGTTTATGTCTCATGCAACCCTGTCACACTGGCTAGAGACACCAAAGCACTCATAGAAGCTGGCTATCGGCTGACACATGCTGGTGTGATGGATATGTTTAGCCATACAGGTCATGTTGAGAGCATTGCACGATTTGAGCGTATTGATGCTTAAATCACAAAAAACACCCTCAAAAAATGTCTTTGAGGGTGTTTTGGGTTAAAAAGACTTAAAATTCACCAAATCTACGCTTGGCTTTTTTATCTTGTCGCTTGGCAAAAAAGATCTCTTCAACTGCCTTTGGACGAGACTTACCACCAAATTTATCAAAACCTGTATTTGGCTTGACCTTATCACCAAATGCTTTGTTGCGTCTTGGACGATCAAAGTCAGTTTGTGTGCCAAATTTTTTGGTAGGCTTATCAAATCGAGTATCGTTACGATCGTTGTCACGGCGATCAAAATTGCGTGTATACGCTTTTTTATCTTGGCGAGCTGTGCCATCAGCTTGATAATAACCTTGTCTATTTTTATCAAAACGGCGATCAGAGCGAGCCTCAAAGCGACTATTGCGACGCTCATGATTTTCATCATTTTCACGACGATTGACGCTGCGTTCACGATCCTCAAATCGTTCACGCTTACCCTCAAATGAACGCTCATGACGATGTTCATGGCGATTACGGCTACCAAATTTATGATCAGTACGCTCAAAATTTTGTCGACCATCTTGGCGAGTACGGTTTTGAGACTTGCTGCGACCACGGCGACGCTCTTGTGATTGGATACCAAAATTACGGCGTGGCTCTAATCCTTCGATGGTTGAGACGCTCATTTGTCGCTTCAGATAACGATTAATATGCTCAAGCTGACGATTGTCATCGATACTGCATAAATTCACCGCCACGCCAGTACGACCTGCCCGACCACAGCGACCAATACGATGCACATAATCCTCAACTTGGCGAGGTAAATCATAATTTATCACATGGCTAATGGCTGAAATATCAATGCCCCGTGCAGCAACATCAGTAGCGACCAACACATCACATTTGCCCGATTTCATGTCGCTAACGATACGATTTCGCTTGCCTTGAGGCAAATCACCGTGCAAATAGCGTGCCTTAAAACCCGCTTCGACAAGCTGCGCTGCCAATTTTTCTGTGGACATTTTTGTGGCTGCAAAAATCACTGCTTGCTTAATTTTAGGGTTATTTAATACTTGAAGCAAGATATTATTTTTGTGGTTAAAATCATCACAATAATACACACTTTCATCGATATGTGCTGACTCAACTTTAATAGAAACTTTTTCAGGATTAACCGTAAAGCTTTCAGCAATTTTACCAACTGCACCATCCCAAGTCGCCGAGGACATCACGGTTTGGCGTGTCTGGGGCGTATTTTGTAGAATTTCTTTGATATCATCTGCAAATCCCATATCAAGCATACGATCTGCTTCATCTAAAATCAGCATATCTAGTTTTGATAAGTCAACACGGCCTTCACGCATATGGTCAATCAAGCGGCCTGGCGTTGCGATGATGACTTGTACGCCTTTTTTTAAGGCACGCAACTGACCGCCATAAGGTGCACCGCCCACCAAAGGCACGCTAAACATATTACGCATGCCATCGCCATAGCGTCGTACACTGTCTTGAACTTGTAGTGCAAGCTCACGCGTTGGTGTTAGGATAAGTGCTTGTACATGCTTTTCAATGGTCGGCTTACGGCTCATTTTATCCAAGACAGGTAAAACAAATGCTGCCGTCTTGCCAGAGCCAGTTTGGGCTGACAAAAGCAAATCACGACCATTTAGAGCGTGCGGAATGGCTTTTGCTTGGATTGGCGTGGGTGTGGTATAACCACTTTTTGTCAGTGCTTTTAAGATGGGCTTATTAAGTCCCAAGTCACTAAACTGTGGTACAAAATTTTCGGTGGTGCTGTCAGTGGTTTGGGTGGTTGATTCGGTCATAATTATCTCAACTGATATGCCCCACTGATGAGCCAATGCAAATGTATTTATTTAATAAAAAAACACAGACCACCAAAGTCGCCAAGCCGATGGGCTTAAGCCTTGGGATCTTATCAATGGCATTTTGAATGTGGTGGCAGGTTTGTCGCTGTTGCTTGACTAATACTTATCAAAAAGGGATTATCCCTCAAGTCTTACAAGCCAAAATCATCGCGACAGTAAATTAAGATAATCAATCAAAAGCTGATTGTATTGAACTGATAAAAATCTAGAACGCTCGGAAAATTCCGTATCAATATCGGTGCGATGTCATCAAATAGCGAGTGTGAACAATTCACAAAGAATAATTATAGCATACCTTTTGGGCAAATGCTTGTTTTATTTCATCAAAATTCAACAGATTTGGTTTATGATATACAGCCGTATAGACACGCCAAGATGGGTACGGTCAGCTGAGTTGATACTGTGTCGCTGGGATTTTGTATGATATTAAGTGTCTTTAGATGATGATTGTCTTTTTTGGCATAACGATTTGTTTGAAAATTATGCTTTTGTCCTTTAAAATTTGATGGCAAGGTGCGATAATAGCCCAAATGCATTAACTTAACGAGTTATAATAATACAACCTAGAAATCATTGAAACTATTTGTTTTTTAGATTACAAGGATTTACCGTGGTTCAGATACGAGATAGCCTGCCCTTATTGGGCGGTAATAGTAGCAGCATGGATAGTGCAACTTTGGCAGCCAGTTTGGTTGCCAAGCAACTGCATCCAGATTTTAAGGCACAGCTTGCCAATCACAAACTCATCAGTGCAGTTGATCACAGTAGTAGCACGACCAACCCTTGCGATATCAATGTATCGGATATCGATATTGAGACTTGGATTTGTCATGTTGCCGCTCGTATTGGTAAAGAAGATTTACCCATCTTACGCCAAGCCTGCCAATTTGTACAAATCCATGCCAATAAGCCCCATGTCACCCGCTCAGGTGCTTATATCACAGGCATTGGCATGGCGGATATTTTGGCGTATCTTTTTCAAAATGAAAATGCCTTAGCTGCCGCCATGCTTTATCGTACAGCACGCCGTGAACTGGTCAGCATTCAGACGATTCGGGTAAATTTTGGGGAGGATATTGCCCATTTGGTGATGGATGCTTTAGCGATGGGCAGATTATCTGAAAGCATTGAGAGCAATCAACGACTTGAAGATTATTTTGAGTCCAATCAAAGAGAGCAGCTTTCTAATATTTATAGCATGCTCATCAGCACAACCAATGATGTGCGTGCTGTGCTAATCAAATTGGCTGAACGCACCTTTGCAATGCGTGAACTGTCCTTTGCACCTCCTGACCGCCAAAAAAGAGTCGCAAGAGAGGTGATGACCATTTATGCACCGCTTGCACATCGACTCTCCATCGCTCAGCTTAAATGGGAACTTGAGGACTTGGCATTTCGCTATCTTGCACCTGATGAATATAAAAAAATCGCAAGTCTGCTTGCCGAAAAACGCAGCGAACGAGAAGCTTATATTCAGCTGGTTAAATCCAAGCTTAGCGAAGAGCTTGAGCGTGCAGGTATCCAAGGCGAAGTGTCAGGGCGTGTCAAGCATATTTATTCAATTTGGCGTAAGATGAAGTCAAAGAATCTTTCTTTTGATCAGCTTTATGACATTCGTGCTTTGCGTGTGATGGTCAATACCAATGCCGAATGCTACTATACACTGGGCATTGTGCATGGTTTATGGCGGCATATTCCTGAGCAATTTGATGACTACATCACCAATCCTAAGCCCAATGGGTATAAATCACTACATACCGCAGTCATCGCTGAGCAGCGTACACTTGAGGTTCAGATTCGTACCTTTGATATGCATTTTGAAGCAGAGCTTGGCAAGGCATCGCATGTCAATTACAAAGAAGGACTCAAGGCCAAAAAGGACGACTATCTTACCCAAAAAATCAGCTCACTGCGTCAGCTTTTAGGCAATGAAAAAGCAGATGGCGAAGAAGATATCGAGCTTGATATTGATAATGCTGAGCGGATTTATGTATTTAGCCGTGATGGCGATATCACTGAACTGCCAAAAGGTGCAACAGTACTTGACTTTGCGTATTATGTGCATACTGAAGTGGGTAACCGTGCTCAAGGTGCACGGGTAAATGGTCGCTATGTACCGCTGACTCATCAGCCAAAAACGGGTGACCAAATTGAAATTATCACCAGATCCAATCGTGAACCAAATCGTGATTGGTTGATGGCGTCACTTGGCTATATCCATACCGCACGGGCAAAATCCAAACTGCGTCAATGGTTCAATAAACAAGATCGGGACAAAAATATTGAAACAGGTAAGGCGTTATTACTTAAAGAGTTTGATCGTCTGTCAATTTCACCCAATCAAATCAGCCTATCAGAATACTTTACCGATCTGAATGTCAAACATGAAGACGATCTGTATGTGGCGTTGGTCATTGGCGATATTACCGTCACACAGATCAGTAATTTGGTCGCCCAAAAGCTTAATTTAACCACCCAAGTGCCTGATAAAGCCAAAATTGAAATCAAACAGCCAATTCGCCCCAATAAATACAAAATTGAGCTTGAAGACCTTGATAATGTTGAGATACATTTGGCAAGATGTTGCAACCCCGTGCATGGCGAACCGATTGCTGGATTTATCACCTTATCAAGCGGGGTCAGCATCCACAATGATGGTTGCCCTGAGTATTTACGCTTAATTGAGCGTGAACCAGATCGCTCTGTGATCGCACACTGGCAAGAAAGCTTTGGACGCTATCAGCCTGTGGTCATCCATGTTGAAGCCAAAAATACCAACGGACTGCTGCGTGATTTGGTGCATGTGATTGATCGAGAAAAAGTCAATATTCACCGCGCTGAAACTGTCTTTAATGATGGTGCAATCAGTCATATGAAGTTTTATGTTGAGGTGGCAGGCATTGCACATTTATCACGCCTACTCAATAAAATTGAACAGCAGCCTAGTGTGCTACATGCTCGCCGTGCAACCGCTTAGAATCAGCCGACTAAAGTTAGCCAATTATCATGCCAGAATTACCCGAAGTTGAGACAACAAAATTAAGCCTAGAGCCATTGATTGGTCAAACTGTCACATGCGTTCAAGTCAGGCATCCACGCTTACGCTATGATATTGCCAAAGATTTGGATAGTTTGGTTGGCTTTGTCCTAACCAAACTACAGCGGCGTGCTAAATATTTACTACTGGATTTTTATCACGCACATGACAGTCGCCAAAAAACTTTACTGATTCATTTAGGCATGTCGGGCAGCTTACAACAGCATATCAATGAACCACCCCGCAAGCACGATCATGTCTTGATTGACTTTGCCGATTCTCATGGTAAAATCATTACTCTACATTATCATGATCCTAGACGCTTTGGCATGATTCTTTGGGTCGTCAATGATGATTATATCGACCAGCCAAACACCTACGCACGATTTTTGGCACACTTAGGGCCCGAGCCTTTGAGCGAAGATTTTGATGCTAACTATCTCATCAGATACATCATGCGTCCCAAATCTCATCAAAAACCTTTAAATAAACCCATCAAATCACTGATTATGGATCAGTCCGTCGTGGTTGGTGTAGGCAATATTTATGCAGCTGAAAGTTTGTTTTTGTCAGGCATTCATCCGCTCACGCCTGCCTATTTGGTTCATGAAGATAAGCTGGTACGATTAACTCATCACATCAAACAAATATTAGCTCGTGCCATTACCCAAGGTGGTTCAACCCTTCGGGATTTTACAGTTGGCAGTGGTAAGACGGGTTATTTTCAGCAAACCTTGCTCGTCTATGGCAGGCAAGGGGAATCGTGTGCCACTTGCGGTAGTTTACTTGAAAATATCAAAATCAGTGGTCGGGCAAGCGTCTATTGTCCAAACTGCCAACCTTATCATGATCACAATGACCCAAGCAGCAACAATTAATTTGCCAAAAAATAGCCCACGATTGGGCTGTTTTTTGGAGAAGTCATCAATTGGCGTTATGCTCAGCAACGACCGAACGAAGCTTAGCAAAATAAGTATCATCAAACAAATTGCCTTGCTCATCAAGCATATCTGCCGACAAGTCCTGAGCAATCATATGTGCCACCGAGACCATGCTGTCAAATCCTCTTAACGCATGTGGATGCGGTAATGCCAAAAATAAAGTCAGCCCCATAAAATGAGATTCAGGCAAACTGTTTAAGTCAAATGCACACACTCCCTCATACCCAACGCCCATCATACTAAACCACAAATCACCCGTACCATCTTCATTTTCATAGCGATGAAACAGATTCATAACGCCATATTTCATACCATATGTACGCACAATTTCAAGTACGGTGCAACCTGGCAACCCAGCAAACGAGTTGCGTGGCATAATGGCAATGCTCACCGTTTCTGTTGCATTAAGCAAAGGGTCGTTATTTTGGTCAAAAATTCGGCGTTCATCCAAATGCTCATCGAGTACAGCCGAGCGTTTGTCAAAGGTCATATCTACCACATAATCAGCGTCCTGATTTTCATCATCATGTGCTTGCCAATCTTGAGCGTGCGACAGACCGCCACTTGGATTATTGACGCGAACACTGTCTTGATTTTGTGAATTCTCATCAATTTTTGCCTGCGTATCTGCCTGATTTTCTTTATTATTCTCTGTTAAAGGCTCATAAACCATTTGTGCTTGCGAGGTTTGTGACATCACAGGTGCAGCCACCACAGCAGCAGCCATACTGGATAATGCATCTTCAGGCTCTACTTTTTTATTTGAACTCTCAATTCTAGACGGCAATTCCCTTTCATCTCTTGGAATAATTGGTAATCCATATTTGGTTTTTACGCCCAAGGCTTCCGATTCTAGTACCAAATTATTACGACGCAAACTACGTATCACAAAAAATACGCCCAAAATCACAACCATCAACGCTAAAATTAACCAAAGACCACTCCACTGCATAGCTACCCCAAATTATTTCCCAGCCATCTCATTCCAATTGATGGGCAAAATTATCTAAAAATCGTAAAATTATTCAAACATGACAAAAATATCCCTAAATTGCCATAAAATAGGCACAATTTAGGTATTTTATATTAGTTTATCAGACTAAGACGATTTTGTCATCTTTTACATGAATAAGCTAGAAATTTGTTACAATTTAATGTGTGCGTACCTGAGTATGCGTTCATTAAATCACATATCAGCCCAATCGACAGCACCATCTTAGTTTGGAACTAAAAAAATCGCTCAATAAGAGCGATTTTAAAAATAGCTGATAAAGGCTTATTTTTTGCTACGGCTTGCAAATGCACCAAAGCGCTTGTTAAAGCTTGCCACACGACCTTCGTTGGCTGTTTTACGCTGCTCGCCTGTATAAAATGGGTGAGAAGCACTAGAAATATCCAATGGGAAATATGGGTATTCTTGACCTTCGTATTCACGAGTTGTTTTGGTTGAAACCGTTGAACGAGTCAAAAAGTACACATCAGCATTAGTATCGTGGAACAATACTTCACGGTATTCTGGGTGAATGTCTTTACGCATGATAACTCTCTATCCAATAAACCTAAGCACCAATAAGCATCGCTGATGATACTCATACGATGGAGCATAGCCACGTCATCACCAACCAACTTTGGCATTACGCACCATGCTTTTCTATGTTATTAGCCAACTTAAGTGGGAAAATAAAGCAGATATTCTAACAAAAAGCCATTAGGCTTGCAAGTTGGATTGATGAAAAATATCCAAGCCGCTCAGCCTTCATTTTGGCTATCTATCCAGCCTCGTAACTTCTGACCTGCCTTAAATGTGACAACACGGCGCGCCTGAATGGGAACGCTTTCGCCTGTTTTTGGATTACGCCCTGGGCGGGGTTTTTTATCTTTTAATTCAAAATTGCCAAAACCTGACAATTTAACCTCATGACCTTGGGCAAGACTCTGACTGATTTCTTCAAAAAATCCATCGACCAATTTTCTTGCCTGTTGGCGTGTCAATCGCAGTCGAATGGTCAATTCATCAACCATATCCGCCTTTGTCAGTGCACCCATGATTTATCCTTGTTTATCAATCAGCTACCAAAAATAATACAGCATTTTATAGCAGATTGATTATTTTACACTTTATAATATACTTAATGCAAATTAATTTGTATTAAAATTCAAAACCGCCATAAGTCGGCATTATGGCGGTTTTAGGTCAGTCTCGCAGATGGGCAGCGTGTTTATCTGCCAAATTTTGAATGACTTTATCAACCGCTGCTTTGATTTGCTCGTCCTCAAGTGTGGCATTTTGATCCTGAAAAACCATCGCAAAAGCAAGCGATTTTTTGCCTTTGGGCAATGTTTCACCCACATAGATATCAAACAACCAAACATCTTGCAAATATTTGCCCGCTGCCTTGCGAATGTCTTTTTCAAGCGCTTGCCAAGCGACATCTTGATCCACCAACACTGCCAAATCTCGACGAACTGATGGGAATTTACTTGGTGCTATGATGGGGCTTGATTTTCGGTTAAGTGTAATCAGCTTATCCAAATCCATTTGAGCCACCCAAACCGTTGGTAAGTCCAAAGCTTTGCAAATGCTTGGATGTAGCTGACCAAAGAAGCCCAAATCTTCGCCATCAATCATCAGATGAGCACTTTGGCCTGGATGCAAGAAAGTCAAAGTCGTGCGTTCATAAGTCACTTTGGATTTATCCAAAGTATTTGGCAGCAGGCTTTCAATATCACGCTTGAGATCATAAAAATCCATCTTGCGTGTCCCATGACTTTGCTCAGTGGTCAGCTCGCCTGTTGCAATCATAGCCAAGCTTGGTGTCTGAACCACATGCTCAACATCACCGCCAACGAAGCTTAATCCAGTTTCAAACAAGCGGACACGCGGCTGCTGACGATTAAGATTATAACTAACAATCGGTAACAGACTCGACATTAAGGTACGACGCATCACCGCAAGATCACTGGAGATGGGATTGGCAAGTGGCAATACCGCACCTAGGCTTTTATCATCAAACAGTGCTTCAATTTTAGCATCGCTAAAGCTGAAGCTCACTGCTTCGTAATAACCTGAGCTTGCCAAAGATCGCTTAACCAATTGAACCAAATCTGCCGTATCATCATATCGCATATCCACAGAAAGCTCTGGCAAGGTCGCACAAATATTGGCATAGCCATACATGCGAGCAATCTCTTCAACGATATCTTGATAAATTGTTAAATCAAATCGGTGGCTGGGCACTTGGCATACCAAACTGTCTTGCTGCATAGTGGTTACAATCTCAAGACGATTAAGCATATCCACCATCTGATCAGATGGTATATCTACACCCAAAAGCTGTGATACCTTACCCACAGGTACAATAATCTTATGTCTGACAGGCAATGCATCTAAATTCTCGGCAGTCGTCATTTGACTAACCTTACCACCTGCAACCGAAACAATCAAACCAACAGCACGATCAATGGCAAGCTTTGGCAACGCAAAATCCACACCACGCTCAAATCTCTGAGAAGCATCCGTATGCAGTCCAAAACGGCGTGCACGCCCTGAGATGGTCAACCGATCAAAATGTGCACTTTCTAGTATGATGCTGGTTGTCTCATCACTGACCGCTGAGCGTGCACCGCCCATAATGCCTGCCAATGCCAAGACGCCAGCATCATCAGCAATCACCAGCTCATCTCCGCTGAGTGTAATGATTTGTTCGTTTAATAATTCAAGCGTCTCGCCAGAGTGTGCCATACGCACGATGATATCGCCTTGAATTTTATCAGCATCAAACGCATGTAGTGGCTGACCTAATTCAAGTAATACAAAATTGGTCACATCCACCAAAAAATTATGGCTTCGAACGCCAGAAGCAATCAAAGCGTCGGTCATCCATTGGGGAGTTGGCCAAGTGCGATCAATATCATCAATACGCTGTGCTAAATATCTGGGACAAGCTTTGGCATCCAAAACTTGCACACTCGGAGCGGTATCAGTGACCACCTTAGTAGGTTGGATTACAGGACGATTGAGCGGCATCTGATTAATGGCAGCAATCTCACGTGCCAAGCCCAATACACTTAAGCAATCCCCACGGTTGGGCGTAATAGCAATTTCAAAAATCTTCGCATCTAAGTTTAAATAATCACGCACATCCATGCCAATTGGGGCATCCTTTGGAAGCTCCATCAAACCATCAATCTCATCTTCAAGGCCCAGCTCTGAAGCACCACAAAGCATTCCTTGTGATTCAACACCTCTAAGCTTACCTTTTTTGATTTTAAAACCCTTATTATCATCACTGGGCAGCACCGCACCAATGGTTGCCACAGCAACTTTTAGCCCAACACATACATTGGGTGCACCGCAGACGATTTGTAAATGCTCACCACTGCCAATATCAACCTTAGTAACACGCAAGCGATCAGCATCTGGGTGCTGCTGACATTCAGTGACCACACCGATGACCACACCATTAAATGGTGGTGCAACAGTCTCAACACCGTCCAGCTCAAGCCCCGCCATGGTCAACTGCTCGCCAAGTAGCTCACTATTAATGCTTGGATTTGCCCACTGTCTTAGCCAATTTTCACTGATTTTCATTTGCTATCTCTGTATTAAATTCATCAAAATTAAATAAATAAGTTAATTGATATTAACTAAACTGCTTTAAAAAACGCAAATCATTTTGGAAAAATAGGCGTAAATCATCAATACCATAATACAGCATCGCAAAGCGTTCAATGCCCATGCCAAAAGCAAAACCAGTATACTCATCAGGATTGATACCGCAGTTTTTGAGCACTTGTGGATGTACCATACCACAGCCCAAAACCTCTAACCATTTCCCATTGTCGGACAAAATATCCACCTCAGCGGATGGTTCGGTGAATGGGAAAAATGATGGACGAAAACGAGCCGTCATTTTTTTGCCAAAAAATGCATCCAAAAACTCATGAATCAACCCCTTAAGCTCTGCAAAATTGCTTGATTTTGAGATCATCAAACCTTCCATTTGATGAAACATCGGTGAATGCGTTTGGTCTGAGTCGCAGCGATACACACGGCCTGGGCAGATAATGCGAATCGGCGGCTCACTGTTTTCCATCGTGCGAATCTGTACACTTGAAGTGTGTGTACGCAGCAAATAATGTGCATCAAAATAAAATGTATCATGCATCGCACGCGCAGGATGATGGCTTGAGATATTGAGCGCTTCAAAATTATAATAATCGCTCTCAATCTCAGGGCCTGTCGCCACGCTAAAACCAGCTTGAACAAAAAACTGCTTCATGCGTTCGGTTGTTTGGGTAATCGGATGCAATCCACCTGATAAAATACCACGCGCAGGTAGACCAATATCAATTTGCTCACTGGCAAGCTTGGCATTCATCGCAGCGGTAGCAAGCTGTTTTGCCTTAGTTTCTAAGGCTTGGTTGATATGCGTGCGTAACTCATGCAAATACACGCCATATTGTTTTTTGGTGTCAGCATCAAGTGCACCCATTTGCTTGGACAATGCTGTCAAGGCTGATTTTTTGCCGCTCAAGCTGACACGCAATTCTTGAAGTGTGCGTTCATCGGTTGCAGTCTCAATCACTGCAATTGCATTGTCTGCAAATGCCAAAAAATCTTGTTCATTAAGCGTGATCAAAGGCTGATCTAAAGTAGGTATCGTGGTGGTCATAAGAAGCACAACTTTCTTTAATTTGCTAAGATGATAAGGGACTCATTGTAAATAATTCACCCAAAAATGTAAACAAGCAATTTGGATTATTCATATCATGATCTTAACCATTTCATGACCTTGTTTTTTATCAGTATCAAAAATGGCTGATTTATTAAGATAAAACCATCATACCAAGTTGTCATTTTGTGGCAAATGATTAAAAACATGTCTCAATCATTTATCAAAAAAATAACCAGCGGTGACACTGGTTATTGTATTCATTGGGTTTATCGTTTGATATTGCCTACGCTTATTGTTTTAATGCAGCCACAACAGCATCTTCACCTGCGGTGCTTGTGCCATTGGCTTGCTCAATCATTTTGCCATGCTCATCTAATACCATGATGGCGTTAGAATGATTAATCATACCACCTTCAGCGTGTTGATAGCGGATATTCATGGTGTTGGCAAGCGTACGCACATCATCATCACTGCCATTTAAGAAAGTCCAATGTTCATCAGCCTTGTAATGCTCACCAAAGTTCTTCAAAACGGCTGGGGGGTCTCGCTCAGGGTCAAAGCTCACCACCAAAAATCCTGTGTTGGCACGCACCTCTTCAGGCAGTTTGTCTTGAATGTTTTTCATGCTACGCATCATAAATGGGCAGACTTCTTTACAATTGGTAAAGATAAAGGCAACCACTTGTTTTTGCCCTGCCAAACTGTTTAAGTCAAAGGCGTTGCCATCTTGGTCTTTCCAATCGCCTTCCACCAGATATACTGACTCTTCTAAGGCAGGTGCTGGCGTGTCCGCCACAGGCAACTCAACATGCTCATGATGACCATGCCCATCATGTCCGTGTGCGTCGCCATGGGCAGCGTGTTCATGGGCGTGTTCTGTGGAGACCACCTCGCCATCATGGGTGGTTTGGTCGGCTTTTTGTTCGGTTTGTTGGCAGGCACTCAAAAGTAGGGCAATGCTGCTGGCTAAGATGAGTTTTTTCATAATTTGCTCCTGATTGATGTGGCGTTTTTTGCCACAGATGCTAAGTGGTTATTGTTAACTCACTGGTTAATTGATTGTAACCAATTGGTTCATTTTGTGCAATTTTGCTGGTCGTTTGTCTAAGCGTGGCTGATTTTTAATCTTTTGCACAGCGAAATCCCAAGCTTTTTAGGGCAAATTGAGATTGTAAGCTTGATCGAAAGCCGTAACGCATAAAAGCGGCATAATCTGATGGGTCGGGTGCACCTGCTGCACCAGAACCACAAAACATGGTTTGGTTTAATGTGCTGTCTGCTCGTGATTCACCTGACACCAGATTGCTGTTAAAGTCTTGTGTCCATTCCCAAATCAAGCCGTGCATGTCATACACACCCCAGTAGTTGGCTGGGCTTTGGGCCACACGCTTTAATGGCATGGTGGCAGATTTGGTATACCAGTCTAAAATGGTTTGGTTATACCCTTTTTCTTGGCTGCCATTGATGCGAGTGGTTGACGCTTGTGCGACATATTCCCATTCTGCAATCTTAGGTAAGCGTTTGCCTTGCGCTTTACAATAAGCGTTGGCGGCATACCATGAGACATTCACCACAGGTTTATCAATGTCGGCTGAGTTTGGATAATAGCCTTTGCTTGTTTTTTGCCAGTGAGCCAAATAGTCAGGTTCAGCAAAAAGCTTGGCGATGTTTTGTTTTTGCCATTTGGGATTATTTGCGACAAATTTGGCAAATTGTTGGTTGGTTACGGGTGTTTTATCAATGTGAAAATTACCCACGGTAACCATGGGGCTGTCTTCACTTAAGTATAAAGGGCGATATGTGCCACCTTTGATGCTTGCCATGGCATTGGTGTCAGTTTTGGCGTGGGCAATGGGCTGGGGTGATAAGACAAACGCTGCCAAAGCCACAACCAAAGAGCTGATGACATTATCCCACGCAGTTAAGTGAGCCAATGTGTTGGTGTGAGTTAATCTCATCAGACTTTCTCCTTATTCAAAATTTTTTAACGACCTTTTAACATTACTTTAACAATTTCGCTTTAATAATCTTTTCACTTTATTAAGCTTTCACTTTATTAAGCTTTCACTTTATTAAGCTTTCACTTAATTTGGCGTCAAGCTTTTGTGCTTTCAAGTTTTTGTGCTTTTTAGCATACACCTTTTGGCATGGCTTTTAAACACACACTTTGGGCATCATTGGGCAAAACGCATGAAAGCCATTAAGCACATCATGGCTTGCCACATAAGACAGCCATGATGCTCAATGAAAACCAGCGGATATCTTAATTAAACTTTAAGATCAGTTTGGCTTGGTTTTTTTGGCTTTTGCCACATCGTCTGCACTGAGTTGACCGCCTTTGTTACCAAAGCTGTTAAGCGTGTAGGTGATGACATTGGCAATCTGTTGGTCGCTCAGAGCAATCGCAGGCATGACGCTTTCATATTGGTTGCCATTGACGGTAATCTTACCAGACAATCCATTTGCCACGATGCTGGCGGCACGAGCGTGGTCGGCGTTTAGATAGTCAGAGTTGGCAAGCGGTGGGAAAGCGTTTGGCACGCCTTTACCATCAGGTTGGTGACAAGCAGCACAGTTAGAGTCATAGGTTGCCTTACCTGCTTTAATCTGCTCTTGTAAGTTGGCAGGTGCAGGTGTTTTGGGTGCTTCTTGGGTATCAATTGCTTGTGGGGCACCCTCTGGCAGATAGACAGCGTCTGTTTGTTTGTGTGAATAAATCTCATGATTTTCTTCACCTTCCACCTTAAGTATGCCCAATGCCCCTTTGTTAAAGGCACGGAAGATGGCATGGTCAACCAAGACATAATCACCCGGCACATCCACCTTAAATTCAGTGATGGCAGCGCCACCTGCTGGGATTAGCGTGGTTTGGATATTGTGGTTTTCACCCTTACCACCCTCAAAGTGAACCTTATCAAAAATCTCACCAATGACATGGAATGATGATGTCAAATTCGGGCCGCCGTTACCCACAAATAAGCGAACAGTTTCGCCAACCTTGGCTTTTAGAGCATTTTCACCAGTCAACGCCCCCACCGAACCATTAAAGACAACATATTCAGCATCTTCTCGAATGGCTTTTTCCATATCAAAGGGCTGTAGACCTTGTTCGCCATATTTGCCTTTGGTATAAAAGTCGCCTTGCATGACATAGTATTCTTTATCTACTTTTGGCAAGCCCTCTTTTGGTTCAACCAAAATCAAGCCATACATGCCATTAGCAATGTGCATGCCAACAGGGGCAACCGCACAGTGATAGACATACAAACCAGGCTGTAAGGCTTTAAAACTAAAGGTTGATGTATGACCCGGTGCGGTAAATGACGCTTCTGCCCCGCCGCCAGGCCCTGTGGCAGCGTGAAAGTCAACATTATGGGGCATTTTTGAATCTGGGTGGTTTGAGAACTGCACTTCGATGGTGTCGCCTTCACGCACACGAATCATCTGCCCTGGAACTTGACCGCCAAATGTCCAAAACTGATATTCCACGCCATCTGCCAGACGCATGACTTTTTCAACGGTTTCCATTTTTACCACCACTTTGGCGGGGTGGTCACGGTCAACAGGTGGTGGAACTTCTGGTGCATGCGTAACAATGGCATCAATGACAGGCAGCTCGCCTTGATGTTCTTGTGAGGCAGCATTATCTGCATTTGCTGTCTTGGCGGCAGCGTCTACCGTGCTGCTTTTTGGCTGGGCGGCTTTGTCCGCTTGATTGCTACAACCACTGAGCATCAATGCACTTAAGGCACAAATTAAGGTTGTTTTTATCAAAGTAGGCTTAGACATATGGGTTCTCCTTATAGAAAGGTTGCCTGTAATTTTCTTCAATGCCATCAATAAAAATAAAAAGCACAAAAAAGTTAAAATACCTAGAAAAGGCACTTAAAATACATGTCAAACACATGTATAATGCCATATCCTTAACATGTATTTTAAATACATTTTTCTTAAAAGTAAACCAATTTTTCAATCTTTTTACATCAATGTTTTATCATGTAAATTAAACATGATTAAAGATAATAATGATTGTCATTTTTAATTTAAAATTGCTAAAATTTCTAGCTTTTTTGCTTGAATTTGTATGGATTTCGTTTGAATGGATTGAGATTGAGTGTTTTAGATTGACCGATGGCGTGTCAAGATGAACATGGTTGCAGAGTGTGATTATGAGATTAACTCAATACAGTGATTTTGCGTTGCGTGTGCTGATTTATTTGGCGACCATACCCAATAATGATGAATTGGTACGCATTGATGACATTGCCAAAAGCTATGGGATTTCTAAAAATCATTTGACCAAGGTTATTCATCAGTTGAGCAAGCTTAAAGTCGTTGACAGTGCGCGGGGTAAAAACGGTGGCATTCGCTTAGCAATGCACCCCAAAAACATCAATGTTGGCAACATCGTTCGCCAAACAGAGCCAGATTTTTTTGTGGTGGCGTGTTTTGCTGATGAGCCAGCACAAGATGATTTAATGACAGATAATTTGATGACAAATGATTTGAGGAAAATCAAAACTTTGGATTTGTCTGTGGGGCAACCCGCCATGTCTTGTGTCATCTCACCTGCTTGTCATTTAAAGCAAGTTTTTGCCGAAGCCACCAAGGCATTTTTGCAGGTTTTGGACAGCTATACGCTGGCGGACATCATCAGCAACGCCGATGAGCTAAGGCACTGTTTGTCTTTATATGATGGGTAGCTTAACATTTGTGATTTGGTCATTTGTGATTGACTCATTTGCGGTCAATGATGGCTGGATTTATTCAAACCATCATTAACTAACCGCTATTAACCATAAAAAAACCATAAAAAACCCCCAATGATTTGAGGGATTTTTGTTGATAAGAACGAATACTTTGGACATCACACGAGGGTTAGTCTGTGATGGGCGTGTCATGTTTTGGGTGTTTTGGCGATTGACCAAATACCAGTTTGACCACCTGTAAAGCGATGCTCACGCCACCGATGATAAAGACCACATCACCAAAGGTACGCACCCAACGCAATGTTTCTAAAAAGTCTTGTTGTAAGAAGCCTTCACTTCTAGCATACCACAAGCCTTCGGTGATAGACGCATAGGCTTGATAGATACCAATTGGCAACAAGCTGGTAAAAATCATCAGTAACAGACCAAGGTTTAATCCCCAAAAGCCAGTTTTCATCAATTTATCACTGAAGCGATATTCAGGACGCAAATAACGCACAATCAACAGCACAAAGCCCAATGCCAAGAAGCCATACACGCCAAATAAAGCTGCGTGAGCGTGGACAGGCGTGGTGTTCAGACCTTGCAGATAAAACAGTGAGATGGGTGGGTTAATCATAAAGCCAAACACACCTGCACCTAACATGTTCCAAAATGCCACGGCAACAAAGCACAGCACGGGCCATTTTAAACGCTCCATCCATTTGGCATGGCGTTGCATTGACCAGTGTTCATAACCTTCATAACCCAAGACAATCAAAGGCACCACTTCCAAAGCACTAAATGACGCACCGATTGCCATGATTGGCGTGGTTGTGCCTGTGAAATATAAGTGGTGGAATGTCCCCGGCACACCGCCCAATAAAAACAAGGCAGCTGACGCAATTGAAGAGCCTGTGGCGATTTTTTTGCTCACCAAACCTAAGTTATAAAAAATAAAGGCAATGGACACGGTGGCAAAGACTTCAAAGAACCCTTCTACCCATAAATGCACCACCCACCAACGCCAGTATTCCATGATGGCAATCGGGGTATGTTCGCCGTAGAATAAGCCTGAGCCATAAAATAAGCCCACACAAACCACAGAAGCAACAAAGATGAACAACAGGTTCTTATCGCCTTCACCTTTAAAGCCAGCCAGTACACCACGCAACATCAAGACCAGCCAGAACAACACCCCAACCCATTTTAGGATTTGCCAAAAACGCCCTAAATCAATAAATTCATAGCCTTGATGACCAAACCAAAAGTTAAGATGAGCAGGCATGATGTGAGCGATGGCAAGGTATTGACCAATGTATGAGCCAACCACCACAATGATTAATGCCACCCATAACAAATCCACCCCAAGCTTTTGATATTTGGGGTCTTTACCGCCATGAATGATGGGCGTAACAAACAAACCGATTGCCAAAAAGGCGGTGGCAATCCAGAACAAGGCAGATTGAATGTGCCAAGTACGAGCCAAAGAATAAGGGATAAAATCAGACACAGGAATACCATAAAAGTCTTGACCTTCAATGGTATAGTGAGCCACAAAGCCCCCTAAGAATATCTGCACCACAAACAACGCCACCACCAAAAAGGCGTATTTGGCTAAGGCTTTTTGTGAGGGTGTCAGCTCAATTAAGCTTAATGGGTCTTGTTTTGGTACGGTTACTTTAATGTCATCTTCTTCTTGTTTGTGCAAGAATGCCCAACCCCAAATCAAAAGACCAATGCCTGCCAATAAGAACACCACACTGGCAATGGACCACATCACATTTTCAGCGGTAGGCACATTATCAATTAAAGGTTCATGCGGCCAGTTGTTGGTATAAGTGGCAACCGTTCCTGGGCGGTTGGCGGACGATGTCCACGCTGTCCAAAAATAAAAATGAGCCAGATTTTGACGAGCCGTCAAATCAGGCAATGTGTTATTTTTCATGGCAAAACTTTCACGAGAGCTGGCAAGCTCTGGAGTATCGCCATATAAATCAATGTAATAAGGTGCAACTTGGTTAATCGCTGCTATGCGAGTGTCGGATAACATCACTGTGTTGTCCGACCCCATGCTACTGCCACGGTACTCTTCTTTGAGCTGTTGTTGTAAGCCCATTTTTTCAATGCTGGTCAGCTCATCAAACGCCTTGCCATGATCGGCTTGGGCTTTGATGTTAAGCCATGCGACCAGCTCACGATGCAACCAATCGGCTGTCCAGTCAGGGGCTTGATACGCACCGTGGCCATAGACTGAACCCAACTGCATACCACCTGTTGATTGCCAAGCAGATTGACCGTCTAAAATGTCTTGTTTTGTGATTAAAGTTTGACCTGATGAGTCAACGAACTTATCAGGAATGGGCGGGGTGGTACGGTAAATCTCAAAACCGCCCCAACCTAATAAGATGAAGGCGATAATCAGTGTAATGACAAGCCCCCACCAATGTTTTTTATATTCACCCATTGCCATACTCCTCATAGTGTCATTAGGTGGATGAAACATATATCATTCGCTTGAATAATGGCTGGTTTATACTTGCTGTTATCCATTGACTGGCTCAACAGTTATCATCAAAATGATAAAAAGGCACAATTAAAGTCAGCGATGATTGATTAACAGGCAAAGTATAACATATATTTTAAATACATGTTAATACTTTCCATCAATATTGTGAGCTAATGTAAATAAATAAATCAATACCAACCAGTTAGGCTCATGTCTTAAGTTCATATCCATAAATCAAGCAATAAAAAAACCATAATACAATGATGTATTATGGTTTTTGGGTGATAATCCTAAGTGTGATGGTTGACCAACCATCACACGCTATGATTATGCCAAAGCAGCTTTTGCTTTTTCGGTAATGGCAGTAAAGGCAGCCGCATCATGCATGGCGATATCGGCCAAAATGCGACGGTCAATTTCAACATTTGCCTTTTTAAGACCATTAATCAAGCGGCTGTAGCTTAGACCATTTAGACGAGCACCAGCGTTGATACGAGCAATCCACAAACGGCGGAAAGAACGCTTCTTATTACGGCGGTCACGGTATGCGTATTGACCAGCTTTCATGACAGCCTGTACAGCGACACGATACACACGAGAGCGTGCACCATAGTAACCCTTTGCACGGGCTAGAACTTTTTTATGACGGCGGTTTGCTTGTACCCCACGTTTTACACGAGCCATGTTATTCTCCTAAAATATCCAAAAATTGTTAGATGTATGGGCACATACGACGGATTGAAGCTACATCTGATGCATGAACCATGACGCAACCACGCAATTGACGGATACGCTTTGGAGATTTTTTGGTCAAAATGTGACGCTTGAATGCTTGCTTACGCTTGAAGCCGTTGGCGGTTTTTTTGAAACGCTTGGCGGCACCGCGTTTGGTTTTAAGTTTCATAATAACCTCTTAAATTAAAGTTGGTATCCCAACAATGAACCTTTTTGCCTATGTCACCTATGTCAAAAGCAACACAAGCGGAAGGTGGGATAAAAAATTATAGCAAATTATGATGCATAAAACAAGCAGTATCTGTCTTTACTTGCCTTGTTGCAAGCGTTATAATAGCACTTAAAACAAACACCCTAAGACAGCAAATTTTCGTGCAGCGACTTGCATTAATGTTACAAAACATGGCAACACTATTCCAATAAATACCCATGACTATCAATACACACTGGCTTGATACACTCAAGTTTAATGAGCAAGGACTCATTCCCGCCATCGCACAAGACCGCCAAACAGGTCAGGTCATGATGGTCGCTTGGCAAAATAAAATGGCGTTAGAACAAACCTTAAAAACCAAAGAAGCCGTTTATTTTTCACGCTCTCGTGGTGAGCTTTGGCATAAAGGCGAAACCTCAGGGCATACGCAAATTGTTCATGATATTTATACCGATTGTGATCATGATGTCATCATCTTATCTATCACGCAAATTGGTGGGATTGCCTGTCACACAGGGCGTCGTTCCTGCTTTTTTAAAAAACTCGATGATCAGGGCAACTGGCAAATTACCAACCATGTCATCAAAGACCCTGATCAAATTTATGGTAACAACCAACAAACAGCCACCAAAAATAATGCTAGCAATATCACAGCGACCATAACCCAATCTTCATCTGATGTGCTTAGCCGTCTTGATGCAACCTTAAATGAGCGTAAAAATGCCAATAAAGACAACTCTTATGTGGCAAGTTTATACCATAAAGGGCTCAATAAAATCTTAGAAAAAGTGGGTGAAGAAGCGGTTGAAAGCATCATTGCGGCCAAAGAGCTTGAGCGTGCCAAAAATACCAACGAAAACTGTGATAAGCTGGCACATGATTTGGTTTATGAAGTGGCAGATACTTGGTTTCATCAAATGGTTGCCTTATCCAAATTGGGCTTATCTGCTCAAGATGTCATTGATGAGCTGGCTCGCCGTTTTGGTATCTCAGGCATCGAAGAAAAAAACAGTCGTACAAAATAGCACGATCATCACGCTTGGCTTACTAATTTTTAATGACAATTAAGACAATTAAGACAATTAAGGGGTAGTTTATGGGTTCACTTTCTATTACGCACTGGTTAATTTTACTTGTGGTTGTGGTTATCATATTTGGCACCAGCAAATTAAAAAATGCTGGCAAAGACTTGGGCAGTGCGGTAAAAGGATTTAAAGAAGCTGTCAAAGAAGAAGAAAAGCCAAAGATTACCAATAATGATGGCAAAGTTATCATTGCCGAAGAAGTTAAAGTCGAAAAACCCAAAGATAATCGCTCAGCTGACTTATGATTGGTAATCTTGGTTTTTTTGAATTAACCTTATTTGGTATCATTGCTTTGATTGTTCTAGGTCCTGATAAGCTGCCTGTCGCTGCACGCACACTTGGGCGATGGTATGGCATGTTTCACCGTGCCAGCCAAAAGCTTCAAACTGAAATTACTAATGAACTACAATTACTTGAAACCCAGCAAATGCTCAAAAAAGAGCTTGATGAGATTCGCCAGTCTGAAGCACGCATAAAAGCCCAAATGAATGCACTAGAGCGGTCACTTGATCGCACCAAGACCCAACAACAAAATACCCAAAAAAATCAGCCAGCCAAAGAGCTGCCCAATCATGATGATTTTGGTATTCAGGTAGAATGTGATGATGATAAAAACCTCCAAGAAACCCACGCTATCAGAGCAGCACTCACACTGCCGATGATAAACCATTGGTTTTTGATGAGTAGCTATGATCGCCGTCGCCGTCTACCGCCTGCACCCTACTTGCCAAATCATATTGCCGACCCCTTATTAAATCAACCCAACCGCCGCCCATGAAGTCACCCAATCCACCCACAGACGATGTCTCATTGATGTCACATTTTATCGAACTTCGTGGACGATTTATCCGCATCTTTTTGGCAGTTTTGGTTGTATTTTTGGCGTTGGTTGGCTTTAGCCGTGAACTGTATGACTTAATCTCAAATCCTTTGGTCGCTCTACTGCCCAATGAATCAAGCTTAATTGCCACCGATGTCGCCTCTGGTTTTTTGGCACCCATTCGTTTGACATTTTTTACCGCACTATTTATCACAGTACCTTTTATTTTAATGCAGATTTGGGGTTTTATCTCACCTGGTCTTTATCATCACGAAAAGCGTACCGCCTTGCCCTTATTATTTTCATCCATTGCTTTATTTTATCTTGGTGTGACATTTGCTTATTTTATCGTATTAGTGCCTGCACTGAAATTTTTTGTTGTATTTGCTCCCGACAATGTGCTACCAATGACCGATATCGACAGTTACCTAAACTTTGTGATAAAACTCCTTTTGGTATTTGGCGTGATGTTTGAAATTCCTGTGGTAACGCTGATTTTGGTTTTGATGCGTCTTGTCAGCATTGCAAGTTTGACAAATAAACGCCGCTACATTATCGTGGGCTGTTTTGCTGTCGCCGCCGTGATTACACCGCCTGATGGTGCCAGTATGCTCATGCTTGCCATTCCGATGTGTTTACTGTTTGAACTTGGGCTTATCATGGCAAAATTGTTAGTCAAAACACCCAAAGCACCATAGGATAAACACCACCCAAAACCAACCATTTTGCCTAAAAAATCAAATAAGTAGCGATCAAATTAACACTAAGAACACGCCTTAAAAATAAAAAGCCAAGTCCGTTGGCTTGGCTTTTTTGATGGTTTCACATGAAACCTCTGATTGCTTGACACTCATTTACTGGATATCTATCTTGGTCAATTGATTTGCCATCAGTTTTTATTAATACAGACTTTCTATCGTGCGGTTGCGTTTATTTTCAGCACCAACAATCTTATCTGCAATCGTCATCGCCTGAAAGCTGTTTGGATCGGCAAGCTTCCACATATCATCTAACACACGGCGACCACAATCACCCGTTAACAACGAACCTGTTTCGATGAATTGATAATGCTCAGATAATAGCTTAATCCAGCCATCTGGTTGTCGGCGTACAATGTGATGTGGTTTTAGTTCGGTTGGGTGAGATAGACCTGCACAACCAACAATCTCAGCCAATGCCTTTAGGGTATTTTTATGAAAATTAGATACACGGCGAGATTTATCAGGAATATCAATGGCTTTTTGGCGTGCAGGGTCTTGGGTGGCAACCCCTGTTGGGCATTTATTTGTATGGCATGAACGAGATTGAATACAGCCTACAGCAAACATAAACCCACGCGCTGAATTGCACCAATCAGCACCCAAACTCATCAATCTTGCAATATCAAATCCTGAAATCACCTTACCACTCACGCCTACCTTGATTTTGTCACGGATACCTGCACCAACCAGCGTATTTTGGACAAAAATCAGTGCGTCCACCAAAGGCATCCCAACCGAATCCATAAACTCAATGGGTGCAGCACCTGTTCCGCCTTCAGCTCCATCAATGACAATAAAATCAGGGTAATTATCTTCTTTAATCATGGCTTTAACAATTGCCATAAACTCCCACGGCATACCGATACAAAGCTTAAAGCCGATAGGTTTTCCACCAGATAGCTCACGCAGGCGTTGCCAAAAATGCACAAGCTCAGTGGGTGTACTAAACTCTGGGTGAGTAGGCGGTGAAATACAATCGATACCCATCGGAATATCACGAGTCAATGCAATTTCAGTGGTAATTTTTGAGGCAGGCAAGACGCCACCTTTACCAGGCTTGGCACCTTGTGATAATTTAATCTCAATCATCTTAACTTGCGACAAGGCCGCCCTTTGACGAAATGTCTCGGGGTTAAATCGCCCCTTGTCATCACGACAACCAAAATAGGCCGTCCCTAATTGCCAAATCAAATCACCGCCGTATTTTTGATGATAAGGACTAATACTCCCCTCACCTGTGTCATGTGCAAACCCACCTTCTTTGGCACCTTTATTTAATGATTCAATCGCTGCTGCGGACAATGCCCCAAAGCTCATTGCTGAGATGTTAAAGACCGATAAATCATATGGTTGTCGACAGCGTTCATTACCAACACGCACCCGAAAATCATGATTTTTAATTGTATGGCTACGACCAGAATGTAAAAACCAATCTGTGCCAGGTTTGGTCAAGTCATTTAGACTACCAAAAGCGGTAGTACTATCAACATCCTTAGCACGCTGATATACGATTGAACGCTGCATGCGTGAAAATGGTACTTCTTCTCGGTCACCCTCGATAAAATACTGGCGTACCTCTGGGCGAAAATTTTCAAACAAAAAGCGAATATGCCCACTGATGGGATAGTTACGCAAAATTGCATGACGCTTTTGGCTGATATTATACACGCCAAGACAAGTCAAACAGGTAGCAATAAACAAAAGCCACCAAATGTGAAATAAAATTGAAACGGGAATCAGTGCCACACAGACCCAAAGTAGTGCAAAGCGTGGCAGAACCAAAAATAAATAATTGGCAGAATCTTGAGAAGGTTTTGATGGAGTCATGGGTGATTTAGTCAGGTTATATGTCATATAAAAACCAAAGCAAAGCCGATGCTTGACTGACATAAAAAATGGGTTAAACGGTCGCTGGTGATTAATTTTTTGGTTAGTCAAAATTTAGCAACAAATCAATACTAGCTAGAGCATACTTACCATTGGTGATATTTGATCGAAATTGATGACAACTTAATAACACCGATTACATTCATAAGCATGATGAACATTTTGATAAAAAATTGCCAACACAGCTTATTATATCATAGCTGATTTATCATAATCATTTAACAATAATAATAAAGCCATTGAAAAATTTAATAAATTGGCATTGATATGATGTGTTAATCACAAGCTGCATCACTCATGTTGCGGTAACCTTAAAAATCTGTCATAAAATCAGCCAAAACTACCTTTATTTTTAATCAAATATTGACTACAATGGCACGCACGCCAAGCCCTGATATTTTGATGTAGCGTTTGATTTTAATAACCAATTTTTAGTTACCGATTATGCCAAACAAATCCCCCAATAAAGCCCCAGCCTATCTACGCATCAAAACTGCCATTTTGGATAATATCCATGCAGGTATTTGGGCTTCTGGCGTTGCGATTCCTGCTGAAATTACGCTTGCTGAAGATTTTGGTGTATCACGCATGACAGTCAATCGAGCCATCAAAGAGCTTGAAGCTGAGCGTGTTTTAGAGCGTCGTCAAGGCTCAGGTACTTATGTAGCTCAGCAAAAGTATAATAATGCCCATATTGAGGTTCGTAATATCGCCAAAGATATCCGTGAGCGATTTCATCGCTATCACGCTCAAGTCATCACACAAAAGACGCTTGATTTTATGGCATTAAATCAGCCTGACAACCATTGGTTAAATACGCTGTTTTTTCACAATCAGCCTGCTTACACTGATAAACTATACCAAGTTTGCATCGCACACTATGGCGATGACCTGCCCATTCAATATGAAGAACGCTGGGTTAATGCCTCTGTCATTGCTGATTTTATCAATCAAGATTTTAACATCGTTAATACCAGCGATTATTTGATTGACCATGTGCCTCTTGAATATGGTGATTATCAAATCCATGCCAAACTTGCATCCGACACCATTTGTCAGATACTACAAATACCCATCAATGAGCCCACATTGTTACACACTCGACAAACCAAATCACAAGGCAAGCTTGTCACTTTTGTGAATATGTGGCACCCTGCCAGTCGGTTTTCTTTTAGTGGGACGCTATAGGCTGTCTAATCTGTCTAACCATTTATAAATTGCCTTTAATCATCATACACTAACCAATCAAACAATGGATCAATCGATACGGCGTGATTGGTTGTCATGAAATCTACCAAAGCTTTAGCTAAGCTGTGGTATAATAAGCACTTTTACCCATCCATTCATCCACGCCATGATGTATAACGACCACCAAAAACCAACCCCCACCAAAGAGCAGTTGGCAGCACTTGATATGGCAAAAACTGGGCAATCCTTTAAAATTGTCGCCTATGCTGGTGCAGGTAAAACCACGACACTTAAGCTCATCAGCGAAAATTTGCGTGGTCGTGGGCTGTATTTGGCATTTAATAAAGCCATTGCTCATGATGCACAAAATAAATTCCCGCCCAACATTCGTTGCCAAACTTTTCATTCGCTGGCTTTTCGCCATGTCAATCGTGATGTGACTGCCAAAATTAGCCTGCCTAGGCTTACGCCATCTCGCTTAGCCAATGAACTTGGACTGCGTGCCATCAGCACCGAACGGGTCATTGATGGCATTAAAAAGCCAGTGACGCTCACGCCTGCCAAGCTTGCTAATATCGTCAGTGAAGCCATCACGACCTTTTGTAAGACCTCTTCTGCGTATCCTGCACCACGACATATCACCGCACCAAATTGGATGAGCGATGCTGATGCTAAGATGTTGCAACAAACCTTATATCCTGCTTTTGAACAGCGTTGGCTGCAATCCATTGACCCACGCCATCAAGCAGGCATCAGTCATGATATTTATCTAAAATTGTGGACGCTGTCTAATCCCATCATTCCTGCTGATTTCATTTTATTTGACGAAGCTCAAGATGCCGACCCTTTAATGATGGGTGCTTTGATTCGCCAAGATAAACAAACCATCTATGTTGGCGATGCTCATCAACAAATCTATGAATGGCGTGGTGCTCTAAACGCCATGAAACGCCTGCCCTATCCACAGACACTATTGACGCAGTCGTTTCGTTTTGGTGAACCGATTGCCAGAATTGCCAATGTGTTTTTAAAAGCACTCAATGAAAACATTCCCTTAAAGGGCAATCCCAATCAATCTTCAATCTTAGCTAAAAGTTTGGTTCATGGTGCAAAAGATGCCATCTTATGCCGCACAAATGCCACTGCCATGAGCCATTTGCTTGATGGTCTAAAGCTTGGGCATAAGGTTGCTCTGCAGGCTGATAGTCATCGAATTTTAAGATTTTGTCAAGGTGCTGACAGCCTTAGAAATGGCAAATCTGCCTCTGGCATCCCTGAACTTGCCTACTTTAATCACTGGCAGGAAGTTCAAGAATTTAGTGAAACTGGTGAGGGTGGGGATTTAAAAACTTGGGTGAAGCTCATCGAAGAACATGGCACGACCACCATCACCAAGGCGATTAATAGCCTGACCATGCCAAGTCATGCCGACTATGTCGTCTCAACTGCCCACAAATCTAAAGGCCTTGAATGGAATCGTGTACAAATCAGCGATGATTTTTTATATGACATCAACTCATTGGCTGTTAAAATTACGCCTGAAGAGTTACGCCTATTGTATGTGGCTTGTACACGAGGCAAAAACCTGTTAGACATTCATCACATCAGCGATCTGTTGCATGCTCTACAACACAAAAAGTTGATTCTGGGATAATCACATGCAAAAGACACACTTATTTAATAATCCTGTTCGCCTACTTGCACCGATGGAAGGGCTGACCGATCCGTTAATGCGTCGTGTCCTAACCCAAATTGCGTATGATTTGGGTTCACCTTATGATTGGGCTGTCAGTGAATTTATTCGAGTTACGCACTACCCGCTGCCTGCTCATGTTTTTTATAAATATGTCCCAGAGCTACACACCAAAGGCTGCACTGCCAGCGGCACGCCTGTACATGTACAGCTTTTGGGCAACAACCCTGAAACCATGGCAGCCAGTGCTTTGGTGGCGGTTAGTTTGGGGGCTAAAGCCATTGACCTTAACTTTGGTTGTCCTGCCAAAACCGTGAACAATCATAAAGGCGGCTCGGTTTTACTTGAAGAACCCAAAACACTATATACCATCATTCGTACGGTGCGTGACGCAATACCAACTCAAATTCCAGTTTCTGCTAAAATTCGCCTTGGTTATACTGATACCAGTCAATCAGCTGAGATTGGCCATGCGGTGGCGGATGCTCGTGCAGATTGGCTAACGGTTCATGCACGCACCAAAGTCGATGGCTATAAGCCACCTGCTTACTGGGAAAAAATTGCACCTTTTAATGACTTAGGATTACCCATCATTGCTAATGGTGAGATTTGGAATGCTGGGCATGCCAGACGCTGCATCGCTCAATCACAAACCCATCATCTCATGCTCGGGCGTGGAGCGGTCACTCGCCCTGACTTAACAGCCATCATCGCAGGTAAGTCTGATTTGGGTTGGGCAGACCTATGTCAGCATCAACTAAGCTTTATTAATGATATCACTGATAACCAAAACGGTCTTATTGGACGCTATAAACAGTGGCTTGCGATGCTCACCAAAGGCTACACTCAAGCACATCAGCTATGGCAAGCGGTCAAAAAACTCAAAAATAAAAGTGATATTGAGCAATTAATTATCCAAAGTACTCATCACCATTGAGCATATTTTTTAAAACACTAAAAGATATGAAAGACATGATCACATTGAGTATCATCCGTGTTATCGGTCATTTTTTACAATACAATCCACAGCCCCAAGGTATACCAAAACTAAGATATACCAAAACCAAGCGATTTATCTAAATAGATTTATAAAACTGTGTGATGGGTTTTATTCAAACAATTTTTGTCCCAAATACTCGCCTTGTTTTACCCCACCAAAACAGGCAAATAGCCCACTACCAATGTGAGTGATGTACTCATTCATTTTATCTACCCGTCCAAGTGAACTTTGAATGGCGGTGAATTGCATGGGCGATTTTTGAAATGAAATAAACAACAGTCCTGCATCAAATTGACCTGTTTTTGGATCAATGCCACTGGCATAAGAATAAGAACGGCGAAGCAACTGCAATCCGCTGCGTTTAGCAAGTCCTGCATGTGAAATCTCAGGAATGATAAAATTACCTTCATCATCTTTGGCGGTGATATCCAGATGGGCAAATTCATCACTTTGACCAATCGGCGCACCACTATCTCGATGACGGCCAAAGGTTTCATCTTGTCCGTTTAAACTGGTTCTATCCCATGTTTCTAGGTGCATTTGGATACGCCGAACGACCAAATAAGTACCATCTTTTAACCAGTCTGGCTGTTGAATCCAAACATGTTTATCGGCATGATCAAGCGTGTTGCTATTGGCTGTGCCATCTTTAAAGGCGAATAAGTTGCGAGCGGTTTGGTTACCTGAATCAAAACCTAAAAATCCCGACTGACTCCATCGCATACTAACGCTTGAGCGGGCTTGGCGTACCAATTGGCGAACGGCGTGAAAGCTGACTTGTGGATCATCACTGCAGGCTTGGATACAAATATCGCCCCCTGAATATTCTGGGCGGATTTGGTCTCTGGGGAATTTGGGCAAATCGCTAAATTCAGGCGGTTTTTTATCAGTTAAGTTTAATTTTTGTAAAAACGATGGGCTGATACCAAAAGTTAAAGTCAAGCCATACGCTCCAAGGCTATCAGCCTCACCTGTGTCAACTGGTGGCACATGCGGATTTGAGCCATAAGGAGCGATATTATCGCCCTTGGTTAATCTGGCGGCATACTGTGTCCATTGTTTAAAAACCTCCTTAATATCATCTAACTTATCTGTATACAAATCCAAGACCAAAAAATAGATGCTACGCTGTGCTGGCGTGATGATACCCGCTTGATGTTTACCATAAAAATCATACTGATTATCTGCCAAGCAGTGCTTGACATTGGTATTTTGTTCACCTGCCTGCTTGGGATTAGGCGGGCTGTTGGGTTTGAGTGTATGCTCGGTTTGCCTGTCAGATTTACTTTCATGACCTTGTTGGCATCCTGCCAATCCAATTGTACCAATACCAACAGCGACAGAACCAACACCCACTTTTGTTAAAAATTGTCGGCGATTGGTTGGTTATTTTATCGTCATTTGCCATACCCCCAACTAACCATACCAATGGCAAATAAAGTTTAGCCTGTATCTTTATTTGCCTAGATTGATATACAGCAGCGTCATTGTCTGATATAAGCGGTTACTGTAGTACCACGCCCATTTGTGCCAATGGCTCACCCAATTTATTGACCGCTTCGGCTAAAGCTTTGGTTTCATCGGCACTTAGCTCATTATAAGGTTTGTAATCATGTTGACCAACTTGGTGAGTGACAAGTAAATCATTGACAACTTGGAATTTTTCTGTTAATTCGGTAACCAAATCAGGATTTTTAGCTTGTAGTTTTGGGGTTAAAATTTCAAAGATTTTTTGCGCCCCTTCAATATTAGCCTTAAAGTCATATAGGTCAGTTTTTGAGAAAATCTCTTCTTCGCCTGTGATTTTCGTGGTTGAAATCTCGTTGAGTAAATCCACTGCACCCTCTACCATCAAATTACTCGTTACCTCAGCAGTTGGGATTTTATCTTTTAATTCTTTAATATCAGCAATCAGCTGCTGGCCAAGTTCTTTGGTGCCTTCGGTAGTATTTTTTGTCCATAAGATTTTTTCAATGGCATGAAAGCCTGACCAAACCTCACCTGCTTCTAAGTCAGCTTCATGGTTATCAATGCGTGGACAAGGTCGCCAAAAATTTCAGCAATCGGCTCTGACCGTTCAAATGGCATACGAGCATGCGGATATAAGGCTTTGGCTTCCTCAAGCTGACCTGCATCAAGCAGAGCAACAAATTTTTGTGTCTGCTCCAATAAAATCTCCATCTGACCTTCTACCCAATGCTTATATTCAGCCGTTTCGGCACTCAAATCCACCATGGTATCATCATCTGTTTTGTAATGCTCATGACCATCCTGCGTTTGGGCAGGCTGCACAGGTTCGGTGGGTTTATCTGCTGGTTTTTGGCAAGCGACTAAAGTCAATGTCAAAATACTGGCAGAAAGTAAGGCGTATTTAGAAAAAGTTTGTATGACAAGTTGCCCAATGAGTCCCAAATAATTTATCTTAACATGATTAAGATAATCAATGACAGATAAACGATAGATAATCATTATAATATGAATAATAATGATTATCAATACACTATAAAGTATATTCTTATAAAACGATTAACCAAAAATACGACCATACTGGCAAGCTGTATCTACTCTGATTGTATCGTTTTATCGATAAAATAGATATCAACTAACAAAGAACACCAAGACCCAACCTTATCCCGACAAATCCATCCATTTGATTAGACGAAAAGCCAGCCAAGGCAGTGACTTGGTGTTTTTAGATTGATGAGATAGCCAAACATCAGATTGGCTATCAGTTTTGTTTATTTTGGTGCTAAATGATGGTATCAATCCATTATTTATTCATCTGATTATTTGATAACCGCACGATATTTAACAACCGCTGTTGCACCGATACCAAGGTCTTGGATATTCCAGCGTAATACTTGATATTGACTAAACGGCAAATTTTGAACAGAGCCGTCAGCTGCTGTGGTGCGAATTGGCATAAAGACAAAGCGTGAACCATCTGCACTTGCTTGCGTGCCAACACTTGGTGATACCACGCCCGTGAACTCTGCTCCTTGCGGCAAGCTTAAAGCCACACGCATATCACGCACACGATTGTTACCATCATTGGTAAGTAGCACCTGATATTCAATAAGATCGCCTGCCTTAATACTACTTTGAGCAGTTACAGGCTCAAGTGTTTCTTGGGCATTATCCCTGCGTACAATAAAGGCATTCATGATGGCATTGACATCTTCACTGGTTACCACGGTTGGTGTCGTTCTGGGTGATGAGGGTGAAACTGATGGCGTCTCGTCAGAAACGCTAGGCACAACAGCAGTCGTTTCGGTCACCACTGGCGGGGTTTGTGTTGGTGCTGTTGCACATGCAGACAACGCCAAAGCCATTACACTCAAAGAAAAAGTAGCAGAAATTTTCATAAATTTATCCTGTGTTGGTCAAGTTTTATGTGCCCATAAGCATAGCACAGCTGATTGACGGTGTGAATTTCTTGACTGTTTAATTATGGTAACTACTTACACATGCTCAAAACTGGCGACGATGATGGTGGATTTTATCATATGCCAACCTTATCAAGCAGATAAATCGCTTGGCATCTGCCCAAAACTTTGCTATGGTATGATGGTATCTTGATAGTTATTAATGGGACATTTGACCAACATCAGACGCTCTAGCCATATATTGTTCGCCATTCTTATTTTACCAGCCATTGACTCTTTGGAGCATTCATGAATTCTGTCAGCACCTATCAGAACACTCCTGCACTCACACCTGTGCATTGGTTTCGTAATTCTGCCCCGTACATTAACACCCATCGTGGCAAAACCTTTGTGGTTATGTTTGGTGATGAGGCGGTCGCTCGTGACAATTTTAGTACGCTGATTCATGATTTTGCACTGCTACACAGCTTGGGCATCAAATTGGTGCTTGTGCATGGTGTACGCCCACAAGTGGAAAAAAATTTACAAAATCGCAAGCTGATATCAAACCTACATGAGAATGTGCGTGTAACACCGTATGAATCTATGCCTGCCATCTTGGAGGCAGTCGGCTCAATTCGTCTACAAATCGAAGCTCGGCTGTCGATGGGGCTTGCTAACTCCCCAATGTACGGATCTCGTATTGATGCCATTTCGGGTAATTTTGTCACCGCTCGCCCTTACGGCATCAGAGATGGTATGGATTATCAGATGACAGGTGAGGTACGCTCAATTGATGTCGATGCCATTCGCCATAATTTGGATAATGACCATATTGTCCTACTAGGACCGACAGGTTTTTCGGTTACGGGCGAAATTTTTAATCTATTGGCAGAAGATGTAGCACTGACCACAGCCATTGCCCTGCAAGCTGATAAACTGATTTTCTTAGGTGAGCAGGATGGTATCATCGGCCAAGATGGTCGCTTGTTGCATGAACTTATCCCCAATGAAGTCGATCGCTTACTGCGAGATTGTGATGATCATGAAGAGATTTCGCACTTTTTACGCTGTGCTGCCAGTGCGTGCCGCCAAGGCGTACACCGCACTCATATCATCTCTTATGCCAAAGACGGTGCATTGATTGAAGAGCTGTTCACGCGTGATGGGTCAGGCACCTTGATTAGCCATGACCCTTATGAAGAGATCCGCCATGCAACGGTAAACGATGTCATCGGTCTGCTTGAGCTACTTAAACCTCTCGAAGAACAAGGCGTCTTGGTACGCTGTAGCCAAGAGCGTCTAGAGCAGGAGATTGAGTTTTATAATGTGATTGAGCGTGATGGCACCATTTTGGGCTGTGCCGCACTTTATCCACTAGATGCCCAATCAGCAGAAGTGGCAAGTCTTGCCATTCATCCTGATTATCGCAAAAGCAGCCGTGGTGCTGATTTATTGGCTTTTTTAGAGCAGCAAGCACGAAGCCATGGACGCCATCAGTTATACGCTTTGACAACTCATACCGCCCATTGGTTTATTGAGCAAGGGTTTAGCGAGGTATCGGTAGATGAGCTGCCAAAAGACCGTCAACGCAAGTATGATCATAGTCGTAATTCAAAAGTGCTTAAAAAATTATTATAATTGATGTATCAATAAAAATCCCAAGCGATGTGCTTGGGATTTTTATAGGCAGATGTTTTGTGATTCAATCAACCAAACACACGAAGAAAAGCTTGTAAAATGGTTGCATTCACAAGATCCACAAAAAAAGCACCCACCATCGGCACAATCAAAAATGCCTTATGTGATGGGATATAGCGATCGGTGATGGCTTGCATATTGGCAATGGCGGTCGGTGTTGCACCAAGACCAAATCCACAATGACCCGCCGCCAAAACAGCAGCATCATAATCTTTGCCCATCGTACGAAAAGTAATAAAATACGCATAGCCAATCATCGCCAAAGTTTGTGCTGCCAAGATAATCAAGACAGGGCCTGCCAAACCAGTCAACTCCCACAGTTTGAGTGATAATAAAGCCATCGCCAAAAACAGTGATAACGCTGCATTACCAAATACATCGATGGCACGATCAAACATATCAAAATTAAAGAAAGTGGTTAAAATATTACGAATGACGACACCGCCAAATAACGCCCAAACAAAGGTCGGTAGCTCAAACCAAGTATCTTTTGCAACACCTGTCATAATGTCTGCAAATGCCAAACACGCAGCAAATAATGCCAAAGTTTCGATGGCTGAGCTTGCTGTAATCAAGCGAATATTATCAGGTCGCTCAAACATTTGTTTGTGTGCAGTATCATCATCAAGGTTGTGCGTGGTGTTGTATAATGACTGGTCATTTGCCAATTGCTCCATCTTAGATGGGCTGACTGCATGGGCTGTTGGTTTGATGCCAAGCTTGTTGGTTAAACGCTTAGCCACAGGCCCACCGATAACACCCCCTGCCACCAAGCCATAGGTTGCACACGCAATGCCTAAGGTGGTTGCACCAACAACACCATATTTATCCTCAAAAGTATAACCCCAAGCACCTGCTGTACCGTGACCCCCTGTCAAAGATACTGAACCTGCAACCAAGCCCAGCAAAGGATCTAGGCCCAAGGCACTGGCTAAGCCGACGCCAACTGCGTCTTGAAGTAAAATAAATCCTGATACCACAAATAAAAAGATAATTAATGGTTTACCGCCTGCTTTTAAGCGTCCAAAATCTGCCGATAAACCGATGGATGCAAAAAACATCAACATACATGCTGTTTGTAACTCTTTTTGAAAAATAAAGCTATACCCAAAAAACCAATTTAGGCAATAGACAATCACCGCTGCAATTAAACCGCCTGCAACCGGCTCAGGAATATTAAAATCCCCCAAAAACTTAATTTTCTTGACCAAAAGACGCCCCAGTAATAATACCAGCGTCGCTAAAATCAGCGTATAATAGCCATTTAAAGTAATTTCCATAAGTATTCCTATCAGGGCAAATTTCACACTTTATCATGCACAGTTATACTGCTGCACCAGCCAGTCATGATAATCCCAAGTTGTTTAGTCAATTTAAGACGCAGCAATAATTATAAAGCATATTATTTATAGCCATCAGCGTATTTAAACAATTACAGCATTCATTTGTTACAATTTGTTTCAAAAATGGCAATCTATCCGTGTTTAGATGCTTGGCAAATCTATCTAAAAACCCCAAATCATATCGATTTGGGGTTGAAGTCATGTCGACATAAGCCAAATTAACGCAAAAATGCGCGTGCATTACGGAATAATCGCATCCATGCACCATCATTGGTCCATTCGTGGGGTTTCCAAGAATGATTTACGGCGCGTAGAGTACGCTCAGGATGTGGCATCATTAAAGTAACACGGCCATCATTACTACAAATGCCCGTGATGCCCTGCGGTGAGCCATTGGGGTTTAGTGGATAATGCTCAGTTGGATTGCCTTGGCTATCAACATAGCGAAGTGCGATTTGACCATGATAAGTTAGATCTGCCATCGATTTATCATCTAAATTAGCATAGCCCTCACCGTGGGCAATAGCGACAGGCAGGATGCTGTCTTGCATCCCTTTGAGTAATACAGATTTGGTACGCTCAATCCGTACATTCACTGTGCGCGCCTCAAAACGAGCAGATTTATTGGCAATAAAACGAGGGAAACTCTCAGCACCAACCATCAAGTCTTTTAGCTGGCTCATCATCTGGCAGCCATTACAGACGCCTAGGGCAAAAGTTTCGGGGCGATGGAAGAATCTGGCAAACTGCATCCGCAGTTCATCATGAAATAATATTGAGTTTGCCCAGCCAGAACCTGCACCCAGCACATCACCATAACTAAAACCGCCACATGCCACCAAACCCTCAAAATCACGCAGGTTAATTCGCCCACTCATCAGATCGCTCATATGCACATCGATGGCATCAAAACCTGCACGCACAAAACCTGCACCCATCTCTAGATGTCCATTAACGCCCTGCTCACGCAAGATGGCAACTTTTGGTTGGGTAGTACGGCTATTGACATAGGGAGCTTCTACCGCCAAATCCAAATCATAATTAGCATCGGCAATCAAGCCATGATGATTCATATCATCAATTAAAGCAAACTCTTGATCGGCACAGATTGGATTATCACGCAAACTTTGGATGGCATGGCTAACTTTTGTCCACTGTTTTTGAAGCTCGCTACGAGTAAAAGACAATGTCTGACTTGGTGTGGTAATGCTTAACACATCAAGACCAGCACCGCCTGCTGGGGTTGTTTTGGCTTGACCAATTAAGCTGACAAACTCACTAACGCCATGCGTTTTGGCCAAATCAACAAATGCTGGCACATCATCAGGCAATACTTGAACCACAGCACCCAGCTCCTCAGCAAATAACTGACCGAGCAAATTTTCATCACTAAGTGCAAGGGTAATCGCCATACGACTGGCAAACTGCATCTCTGCCACCGAAGCAATTAAACCACCATCACCAATGTCATGATAAGCTTGAATGACGCCTGCTTTTGCTGCCGCCTGAATAAAAGCAAAGAAATTGGCCAAATCCTCTGGTCGCTCCAAATCTGGACAATCACAGCCCAGCTGATTTAATGTTTGCGCCAAAATTGAGCCACCCAAACGCAATTTACCTGATGACAAGTCAATGCGATACAATGCCGAATCGGTATTATTTAAGGCGGCGGTGAGTGTACCTGACACATCTTGAACAGGGGCAAAGGCTGTAATAATCAGACTCATCGGTGAGGTAACCGATTTTTCAATACCATCTTCGCCCCAAACCGCTTTCATCGATAAGCTGTCTTTGCCCACTGGAATGGCAATACCAAGTGCTGGGCATAGCTCTTCGCCCACCGCATGAACCGCATCAAATAATGCCGCATCTTCTTTTTCATCGCCACAAGCGGCCATCCAGTTAGCAGACAAAGTAATGTCGCTGATTTTATCAATGCGGGCTGAGGCAATATTCGTCACCGCTTCAGCGACTGCTAAGCGTGCAGAAGCTGCTGGGTTGATAAGTGCAACAGGTGCACGCTCACCCATTGCCATGGCCTCACCTGTGATAGCATTTAAGGCGGTACTAGTAACCGCACAATCTGCGACAGGCACCTGATAACGACCAACATATTGATCTTGGGTAACCATACCTGTAATCGAGCGGTCGCCGATAGAGATTAAAAAAGACTTGCTGGCAACTGTGGGATGACGCAACACATCTTTAATGCTGTCTTTGATATTCACCGAAGCTGTATCCAAGGGCTTAAGGGCGAATTCGGTACGATTAAAGCTTCGCTTCATTTTGGGGGTGCCGCCCAATAAAACCTGCATCGGCATATCCACAGGACGCTCTGGAAGCAAGCTATCATCAACGATCAGTTGACGCACTGTGGTTGCTGTGCCTAAAATGGCATAAGGGCAACGCTCACGGCTACAAATGCTGTCAAACAGTGCCTCACTTTCAGGGCGAATGGCAAGCACATAACGCTCTTGTGCTTCATTTGACCAAATTGCCATGGGTGACATACCTGCCTCAAGCGAAGGGACTTTGCGTAAATTCAGATGTGCCCCAAGTTCATGATCATCGACCAGCTCTGGCATGGCGTTGGACAATCCGCCAGCACCGACATCATGGATTGAGATGATTGGGTTGGCATCCATACCATCTTTGGTCATCGCCCAGCAGGTATCAATCACCTCTTGACAACGGCGTTCCATCTCAGCATTATCACGCTGTACAGAAGCAAAATCTAAGCCCTCATCAAGTTTACCACTATCAACCGAACTGGCAGCACCGCCACCCAAACCAATCTGCATGGCAGGTCCACCCAATACAATCAACAAATCCCCCTCTTGGATGGCATTTTTTTGAACCAAGTCACGCTTGATGTTACCATAGCCACCTGCAATCATAATAGGCTTGTGATAACCACGCATTTGGCTACCATCTTGATGATCAGAGATATCTAGCTGAAAGGTACGAAAATAACCATTTAAATTAGGGCGACCGAACTCATTGGCAAATGCTGCACCACCCAACGGCCCTTCAATCATAATATCCAGTGCCGATACCATACGAGAAGGCTTGCCATAACTGACGGCCGATACCTGCCCTGTTGTTTCCCATTTTTCAGGCATCGTCGGTAGATGTAAATGCGAAACACTAAATCCTGTCAAACCTGCTTTAGGCTTACCGCCACGACCTGTTGCACCCTCATCACGAATCTCACCACCTGCACCCGTTGCTGCACCTGCAAATGGGGCAATGGCGGTTGGGTGATTATGGGTTTCAACCTTCATCAAGATGTCAATTTGCTCTTGATGAAACCCATATTGGGCATTGCCTTCGGTCGTTTTGGTGGGATAAAAACGCTCTGCCACAAAACCCTCCATGACAGCGGCATTATCTTTATAAGCCGATAAGATACCCTCTGGATTTTGTTCATGCGTGTTACGAATCATCTTAAATAAAGACTTAGGCTGCACCTCGCCATCTACCGTCCATTCAGCATTAAAGATTTTATGACGGCAATGTTCTGAATTGGCTTGAGCAAACATCATCAACTCAACATCTGTTGGGTTACGACCCAACTTGGTGAAATTTTCCACCAAATATGTCATATCTTGGTCGGATAATGCAAAACCATATTCAGCATTTGCTTGTACTAAAGCATCTTTACCCATGCCCAAAATATCAACCACGCTCAAGTGGGCAGGTTCGCCATCAACAAACAAAACCGACACATCCGATAGCTCATAGACAAGGCTTTGGGTCATACGGTCATGTAAAATTGATTCAGCGATGGCAGGCAAACGCTTGGGCAAATTCTCGCCTGTAAGTGTGTACACAATGACACGCTCAACTCGCCCAATAGTGACACCACAGTTATTAAAAATATCTGTTGCTTTAGATGCCCAAGGGCTGATTGTCCCAAAACGAGGTGCAACCACCACTTGAATCTGTGCATCATCAGCTGTGTTTAGGCTAGGCGCTTGACCTTGGTTTAATAAATCAATCGCCTTTTGATGGTCAGATTCTGACAGCGGTGTATCAAACACATAAACTTGCTGACTGCTCAAGGTATAAATATTTAGCCCAGCTTTTTGTTTGAGTTGGTCGGCTAATTTTTGTGCTTGAAAATCTGTCAAAAACTCCAAGCCTGCGATGGTGCTCATCATGGTGGTTACCCTTTGCTAAAGACGCCAAAAAGGTGGCAATGGTATCAAAAATAAATGTCTTTTATTATAACAGATTTTAAGGCAATATTTTAGGTAAATCAAACAAGGAACGAAAATTTCATCCCCAATATCAAGATTATTTTGGGCTTAATCGCACCTTAAAAAGCACTCAGTCTAGGCGAGATAAATCAAGCTTTGGATTGATATAAAATACCAAAAAAGTACCCACCACTACCAAAATGCTGGTCGTGATACCAAGGCGGGTAACAGGATCTAACTCAAATAAACCAATCAGCAGACCGCCAAAAATACCTACCGAAAACTGCAATGCGCCTTGTAATGCACTTGCCAAGCCTGCACGCTTTTTTTGAAACGCCAAAGCAATGGCAGTTGCATTTGGCTGTGTCAAACCAAGTCCTGCAATACAAATAAACAGACTGGCAAATACCCAATAAAAACTTGCTTTACCGCCAAAAATAAGCCCCAATATCAATAAGACACCAGCTGCCGCCAACTGAATGACTGCCCCTGTGCGTAGTAGATTTACCAAATGAAAACGCTTGGTTAAAAATTGGTTCACCTGCGTCAATGCAATAAACCCAAACGCATTCACCCCAAAAGCGATGGCAAATTGATGCTCTGTCAGCTGATAATTCACCATAAACAGCTCACTTGAAATTGACAAATAAATAAAAAACGCACCTTGAAGCAACCCTGATGCAACTGCAGGCAACATAAAAGTACGGTCTTTTATCAAACCAAAATATTGCCCAAAGCTTTCAGACATCGGGCGAGTATTGCGGTTTTCAGGCTTTAGGGTTTCTTTTAAGAAGCATTTGGTTAATAATAAATTTAGCACCCCAAAACTTGCCAAAAACCAAAATATGCCATGCCAATCTGCTACTTTTAAGATTAATGCACCCAAACTTGGTGCCAAAATCGGTGCAACACCCATCACAAGCACCATCAAACTAAAAGCACGGGCTGACTGCACTGGATTGAGCGTATCACGAATGGCGGCTCGTGTGACGACTGTCGTCACACAGGCACCAAGTGCTTGTAAGGTTCTTGCAATAAATAGCGCATATTCGTTATTGGTTGTTGCACAGATGATTGATGCGATGATAAAAATGCTCATGCCCAAGTATAATGGGCGTACTCGCCCAATACGGTCGCTAAATGGTCCATAAAACAGCTGCCCAAACACCAATCCCAAAAAATACGCTGGCACAGATTTGGCAATCGTACCGACATTGACGCCAAAATCTTCTGCCATACTCGGAAAAGCTGGCAAATACATATCAATCGATAAAGGTCCGATGGCAATCATCACGCCCAGCATCATCACCCAAAGCACGGGAAATTTTGTCTCTTGGTTGTTTGTTATGGTCATTTTAAACTATCATTATGTATGGGTTTGTTATAAAACTGATTATTGTATCATAGGTATGTTTATTTTAATTTTTATTCATTTGCAAAATATCTTGCAAGCCCTGCTTATTTTTGATAAAAATAACCTTCGTTCTTTTCTTTAATTGATGCCACCCATGACCGCCGTCCTGCCATCACTTGCCCCCCTAATCTTACAACATCAGCTGATGACAGAAGATGCCTTATCAAAAGCTGCCACTGATGCCAAAAATTTGCAACGCTCATTTGTTCAGCATTTGGTCGCAAGCGGACTCATTGATGCCGCCAAGCTTTTGCACATCCAAAGTTTAAGCTACAACTTACCCATTTATGAGCCGCCCAGTCAGCTTAGCCAAGTCGTTGAAACAGGCCTAGACCCTGCATTATTTATTAAATATCGAATGCTACCTTTAAGCTGTGATAAGCACATGCTGACCTTAGCTATGAGCGATGCCACCGATAAAGATGCCATTGGGGCCATGCGTTTTCATGCACGCCGTCAGATCCGACCTATGCTGGTTGAAGAAGATAAGCTATCTGCCTTATTAGATAGACTATATTTAGATACAGATACTTTTGAGGATACCCAAAAAATAGGGCCAAACTCCCAAGCTACAACAGATGACGCCCCCACTGTAGGCTTTGTCAATAAGTTATTCACCGATGCCATCCGCCTAAAAGCATCCGATATTCATTTTGAGCCTTATGATGCCAGTTATCGCATTCGCTTTCGTATTGATGGGGTAATGCAAGTGATACACAATCCACCCAAATCAATGGCCGCTCAGATTGCCTCTTATATCAAAGTCATGGCAAATTTGGATATCGCTGAGCGTCGCCGTGCTCAAGATGGACGCTTAAAATTTGATGCTCAAGATGGGCAATCGGTGGACTTTCGTGTCAGCACACTGCCTACTTTACATGGTGAAAAGGTCGTACTTAGGCTACTGGACTCTGCTCAGGCACTCATTGGGCTAGATGCACTTGGCATGGACGATGCTCAAAAACAGTTATTTATTCATGCACTATCACGCCCTCAAGGCATGATTTTGGTCACAGGTCCTACAGGATCAGGTAAGACAGTTTCGCTGTACACAGCTTTGATGCGTCTTAATCAGCCTGAAATTAATATTTTAAGCTGTGAAGATCCTGTTGAGATTAACTTAGCTGGTATTAATCAAGTCAATATTAATCCTAAAGTACAGCTGGATTTTGCCGATGCACTCAGAGCATTTTTACGCCAAGACCCTGATGTCATTATGGTTGGGGAAATTCGTGATACTGACACCGCCCAAATCGCCACAACCGCCGCTCAAACGGGGCATTTGGTCTTATCAACGCTGCACACCAATTCAGCCAGTGATACCATCACGCGTATGCACAGTATGGGCGTGCCATCTTTTCATTTGGCAAGCAGCTTAAGCCTAATCATCGCCCAAAGATTAGCTCGCCGACTGTGCGATGAATGCAAAAAACCCATCACCATTCCCGATGAGGCATTACGCTTGGCAGGGTTTAGCGATCAAGATATCGCCAAACAACCAACACTGTACGCACCTGTCGGATGCCATAAATGTAAAAATGGCCACAAAGGACGCATTGGTATCTTTGAGGTATTACCCATCACGCCGCCCATGGCCGAATTGATTTTAACGCAGGCATCTGCCGCCAAAATTGATGCTTTGGCACGCACCCAAGGCCATGACAATCTTAGACAAGCAGGCATCAAAAAAGTACTCGCCGGCCAAATCAGCCTCACTGAGATGCACCGTGTCACCTCTGAATCATGGCTAAATCACTAAAGCACTGTGCATCATACTGTGGATAAATCGCATTTTTAATGAAAAAATTAAATAAACCTTTGGCTAATCAAGGCATGACAAATAAGACCTTGTCTAAATCGCCCAAAATGCTCATGTTTGATTATCATGCCAAATCTTATGATGGTAAAACGGTCAGCGGTCAAATCAGTGCCAATAACATGAGCTTGGCAAAGGCACGGCTACGCAAACAAGGCTTTTATCATATCCATCTGACTGCCAAGCAAGCGCGGTGGCACTTTGAGCGTCCCATTGCTAATAAGCAGATTTTGCTTAGTCTTCGTACCTTGGCAACACTCTTAACATCAGGTGTCGTTTTGACCGACGCACTAGATATCGCTGCTAAGACCACAACGAACGGCCGCTTATCAAACAAGCTCATCCAAATCAAGCAGTGCATCGAGCAAGGAGAGAATTTCACCCAAGCCATTGCCAGTCATCCAGAGTTTGGCAGTTTAGCACTGGCGCTCATTGATGCTGGCGAAAAATCTGGTACGCTTGATATTATGCTTGAGCGAGCCGCTGAGCATGCTGAACAACAAGCACTTCGCCAATCTCAGCTTAATCAAGCGTTGCGTTATCCTGCCGCCATCGCACTGACTTCACTTATCGTCAGCACCGTGATGCTTTTAAAAGTCGTGCCAAGCTTTGCAGCAAGCTTTGGCAATATGGGCAATGAGCTACCAACCATCACGCTGTGGGTGCTGTCACTGTCACAATGGTTGTCGGCAAATTTTTGGCAGCTACTATTGGTGGCGATAACGAGCATTGGACTGTTTATTTATTTTTATAAAACCAATACACGCCTAAGGCTTTGGTGTGCCAACACTGCTTTTGGTTTGCCCATTTTTGGCAAACTCATCCAAGCGGTTGGTAGCGCGCGTTTTGCTCAGACATTATCCACCACATTTAGCTCAGGCGTGCCTTTGGCACAGAGTATTGTTTTGGCGGGGCGAGCCTGTCATCATGTGCTATTTTTTGATGCCAGTGAACAGATTGCAAAAGCTGTCAAAACTGGCACGCCGTTGGGTCAAGCCATGGCAGACACCAAGCTGTTTTCGCCCATGAGTGTGCAGATGGTAACGGTGGGCGAAGCCTCAGGCAGGCTGTCTGAGATGCTTGATCAAATTGCCAAACACCATGATAAAGAGGTCAAAGATAAAATTGATGCTTTGATTGGCATGATTGAGCCTGCCATCATCATTGTTATGGGTGTGCTCATCGGTGGGCTTGTACTGGCGATGTACTTACCAATATTTAATATGAGCATGGGGGCATAATGGCCTTAATATCATTGGCGTCTATGCCCAACTGGATATGGTACACCCTAATTGCTCTACTGGGTGCAGGGGTGGGCGGCTATCTTATCCATCTGATATATACCCTACCTTATCGAATGATGCTTGAATGGCAGGCAGAAATGATACAGGTGATTAATCCCATCATCCTAGACGATGCCCAAGATAAGCTTTTGACAGGCTTTGGGTCATCTTATCATCAAAAAGTTGCACCTGCCTATTTATACGCCATTATGATGCCACTTAGTGCCTTGCTTAGCATCAGTACACTGGCTATCCAAGGCATATCAATCATTGGTGCTTTGTCGGTGATCTTTGTGTGGTTTGGTCTTGGGCTGGCAGGCATCGACTATCGAGTGCAACTACTGCCCGATCGTCTTGTGCTGCCACTTGGCATGATTGGCTTGATGGCAAATGGCTTTGGGGTTTTGACCACGCCTGTAGATGCCATCTTTGGAGCGGTCGTTGGTTTTTTGGTACTTTGGCTAATCAATGCCTTGTATCGTTTGGCACGCCGACAAGATGGCATGGGGCTTGGGGATGCCAAACTTTTGTCCGCTTGCGGGGCATGGCTTGGTATATGGCAGCTGCCTATAATTGTGTTTATCGCTGCGGCGTTGGGTGTGGTGGCAGGCATCATCATCCAAAGACACCAAGGTAAGGCATCTGCGTTTGCTTTTGGACCATATCTTATTATGGCAGCTTGGGTGGTGTTGCTCTTTGGCGAGTACATACAGGCGTATATTGGCATCAGATAAGGATATTTGATCAAACTTTTATCATTGATTTAAGGTAGACATACAGAACTTGGCTACTTGACTGCTGTTAGTTTATTTAAAATGAGTTCATTTAACATGGTCAACAATGATTGAAACTCACATGAATTAAAACATACCATAAGGAGAGATGATGTTCATATTGGGTTTGACGGGTGGCATTGGTAGTGGAAAAAGTGCTGTCAGCGACTATCTTGGTAAGCAAGGCATCACAGTGGTCGATGCTGACATCATCGCTCATCGCCTAACATCGGATGGTAGCCCACTTTTGATTACCTTAAAAAAAGCACTGGGAGATTGGGTGCTTGATCATCACGGGAGATATGATCGTGCAGCGGTACGGGCGCGGGTATTTAGTGATGCACAGACTTTAGATCAGCTCAATGCCATCATACACCCTGCCATTCATCAAGCCATCTTAGATGAACTTGGCTGTTCACAGTCTGCTTATACGATACTTTCGGTGCCACTTTTATTTGAGGGGCGACACAAATCCCCCAATCTGCTGGCACTTTGTGATCATTTGCTTGTCGTAGATGCCAGTAGTAAGATTCAAAGACAGCGTGTTGCCAAGCGTGATGGTCATAATCCCACTCAAATCCAAGCCATCATCGATCAACAAATCAGCCGAGAACAGCGACTGGACTTGGCTCAAAAAATCGGTGCAGATATCTTAGTCAATGATAAAACGCTTGATGAACTCCACCAAACCCTTGATATACTTCATCAAAAATATCTGGCAATGGCAGCACAACATGGCTTAAAATGAGCTGTTCGGCTTGTTTAAGAATGCTTGCTCTTGTGTGGTGGATACTCGCCCAAGTATCGCATTGCGATGCGGATAGCGTCCAAATTCATCAATAATTTCTTTATGCCGACGCTCATACGCCACGGTTGTTGCATCGGTGAATTGCTCAAACAGCGTCATGGCTTTTTTATGAATCAGCTTAGATTCTGAATGCATATACGGCATGAGCATAAACTTACGCTCATCTAAGGCTAAAGACTCAAACTCTGGTAATACGATCGCTTCTTGGGATAATACCAACGCCATACCATCATTCTCAAAAGCTTTTGGTGTATCTCGATGAATATTGCGTGAAAACTGATCAAGCACAATAATCTCAGCCAACCGACCCAAAATATCACAACGCCAATCTGCACATTCGCCAGCTGTCGCCGACTCTAGCACCTTGCCAAACTGCTGACTAATCTTTTGATCAAACTCAAAAGATTTAGCAAACCACACTGGCTGAGCGTCTTTTGAAAACCAAAATTCTAATACCGATTGTGCCAAAGGATGCATGATAATCTCTCCAAACATATCATCATATCGTTCATATTAATAATACTGATAAAATAAAAATCGTCTTTATTAGCTGCCGCTTAAATATTAGTCACCGCCCAAACTTATCATTTTAAAGACAAGATTAAGACAGATTAATCAATCATCCTATAGCTAACCATACTAACACCCAGATGTGGATTTTGTTTGATTAGCTTTGGTCTTGGTGTGATGTTGTTCACCCACTGATTTAGCCCATTTATAAGCAGTTTGATGAGGCATGTTAAGTTATCTGCCGATGGCGTTTGTTAAATGGCTTTTTTAACCAGTTTCCCAAATCGTCCATCAACGCATAAAACACAGGAATCACCACCAAACTTAATAATGTTGAGGTGACTAAGCCACCAATCACCGCTGATGCCATTGGGCGGCTAAATGTCGAGTCAACCCCGCCTAATCCGATCACCAAAGGCAACATCCCTGCACCCATGGCGATGGTCGTCATGATGATGGGCTGAGCACGCTTGCGACACGCATCAATGAGCACATCAAAGCGGCTTAAGCCTTGTTCATCTTGAGCAATGATGGCATAATCCACCAATAAAATGGAGTTTTTGGTGGCAATACCCATGAGTAAAATCAGCCCAATCATGGCAGGCATCGACATACTACTACCTGTAACAATCAGTCCAATAAATGCACCGCCAACAGATAACGGTAAAGCCATCAAAATCGTTAAAGGCTGTAAAAAACGATGAAACAACAGCATCAGCACCGCAAAAATACAAAAAATCCCAACCGCCATCGCAAGTATCAAGCCAGTAAATAGCTCAGCCATATCCTCAGCTTGTCCCTCATCAATCAGATGGATGCCATCAGGGAGAGTTTGTATAATTTGGGTGGATTTGACACGATCAATCAGATCGCCCAAAGAGGCACCTTGGATAGGCAATACCGTGATTTTTATGGCACGCTCACGGTCTAGACGGCTAATACTTGCCTCACCTGTGGTGAATTTTCAAGATACGACATCTTTTATCTGAACAGGCATCGCCTTTGAACTTGGTACATAAAGATTGGATAAAGTGGTTAAACTTTGCTTATCTTCATGGCTTAAGCGAGTTACAATAGGCACTTGGCGAGTATCTAGGCTAAGCTTTGGTAAGGCATTATCATAATCACCTTGGGTAGCAACACGCAATGTATTTACCAAGTCTGCCGTTGTGACACCTTTATCCGCCATGCTCAGCTCATTAGGAATAACTGACAGCTCAGGTCTGGGAAAGGCATTGTTATTAATCACACTTGCCACCATCGGTAAGACACGGATTTGTCTGATGATCTCATGAGCGGTGGCATCAAGTTTTTTTGCATCAGCACCTGTGATCGAAAAAACATAGCCCGCCTCACCGCCACCTGCTGACATGCCAACATTAAAGCGTGCCGCTGGTACGGTCAAAAGTGCTTGATTGATTTGGGATTCGATGTCCACTTTGCTTGCGCGTAAAGTGCGGTCAGAAAGCTTAACATCAAGCTTTGCGGTATTGACCGATCCACTACGCATACTACTTGGGTCGCCTGAGCTGTGTGATGAACCCACTGTTAATAAGACGCTTTCAACCCCCTTGACTGCTTTGACTTTATTGACCGCCATTTGGGCGATACGCAGCGTATCATCAAAGGTTGCATCAGGTGTCAGCTCAATGCTAACTTGGGTTTGGTTCATCTCATCAGGTGGAATAAATGCCGATGGTAAAAACGATGCCAACATCAGCGAGGTAATAAAAAATCCCGATACAAAGGCGACTGTCATGGTGCGATGCTTTAGCGTCCAAGCGACCATCTGAAGATAAGCTGTCATCAATTTACCAGCAGGTTTTTGGGTATGAATGGATGGGCGTAAAATATACGCTGCCATCATCGGTGTCAGCAGGCGAGCAACCAACAGTGAAATAAAAATTGCAATAACCGCCGTCCAACCAAATTGGCTAAAAAAACTGCCCCACAATACCGCTCATAAATGCCGTTGGCAAAAATACCGCAATCAGCGTAAAAGTTGTTGCAACAACCGCAAGCCCAATCTCATCAGCTGCCTCAATGGCAGCTTGCATGGGGGATTTGCCCATATTAAGATGGCGAACAATATTTTCAATCTCCACAATCGCATCATCCACCAAAACACCGATCACCAAAGTCAATGCCAATAGCGAAATCATGTTTAAGCTAAAACCAAACAAATACATGATAAAAAAAGTTGGAATAATAGACAATAGCAATGCCGTGGCTGCCACAAAAGTGGCTCGCCAATCTCTTAAAAAGATAAATACCACAATCACCACCAAAATACAGCCTTCAATCAACATACGCATCGTTGCTTGATAGCTTTCTTCAATGGGTGCAGCGTAATCAACGATTTTTTCGATTTTCAGGTCAGTCATTTGAGCCTGTAAGTCAGCCAAGGCATCATCAACTGCGGCCACCACGGAGGTCTCGCTTGCACCTTTTGAGCGTATGATACTAAATGCCACCACCTCTTCACCGTCAAGCTTTGCTAATGATGTCACATCAGCATGGGTATCTTCAATAACCGCCAAACTACCCAATCGTACCGCTGTTCCTGTTGGTGTGGTGATTTGTAGGTCATTTAATTCCTAAACCCGTTGACCTAAACCTAGTATGCGTATTGTCTGAATCTGATTGCCAATCTTTGCTTCACCACCTGAAGCATCTTGCCATTTGGCATAAATCTGCCGAGCCAGCTGGTTGATGGGCATGGATAAGCTTGTCATCATATCCATCTTAGGCTGTATCAAAATCTGCCACTCAACGCCACCAATACGGCTGACACTTCCCACCCCAGCGATATTTGATAATTGCTTGGTAATCGTATCATCGACAAACCATGATAATTTGTATCGCTCATGCCCTGCACAGCAACCGAATATGTCGCCACAGGAAACCCTGCTGTAGAGACTTTTGAGATGATGGGCGGATTGGCAGCAGCAGGTAATTGCCCTTGAACTTCGCTGACAGCTGAACGCACATCGTCAAGTGCTCATCATTCGGTTTTTCAAGCTCAAAGACCGTAAAAATGGTTACCGCACCTGTTTGTAGTGTGGTGCGAATGCTTTTAACGCCCTCAATATTGGCAAGTTTATTTTCAACTTTTTTAGCAACATCATTTTCAAGCTGGTCAGGCGATGCCCCCGCCAAAGTAATGGTTGTTACCACCCCCGGTAGGTCAATATCAGGAAATTGCTGAATTTTCATTTGTAAAAATCCATAAATTCCCAAAATCATCATCAAGGTAAAAAATGGCAACCAAAGGATTTTTGATAGAATAAGCCGAAATATTCATGATATCACCTTAGCGTGTGTTACCATGACTGGGGTTTAAAGCAGGTTTTGGTGCTTTACTGGTTTGATTATGATCCACATCTTGCCCGTTGATGGTTACGACAATAACCAAATCATCATCTAAAAAGCTGGCACTGGTTGCAACAATCAAGTCACTTTGCGGTAAATCATCTATTGCAACTTGATTGTCTTGTTGGGTGATGATGGTAATCTGCCGACGCTTAACTTGGTGATATGTCCGACCATCGTCACCGATGTTTGGTATTAATTGCCAAACATAATCATAGCCATCTAAACCCATCAACGCACTAAGCGGAATGGCATTGTATCTTTGGGCATCAAATAAAAACTCGCCAGATTGATACATGCCAGCACTGGCACCACTGTCTCTTAGCAGACGCACATGGACGGTGATATCTCGGCTATCATTGGTAACAGGACTTAGGCGAGCAACCCCTCCTATCACCTGCCGACCTGCGATCTCAACAGACGCCGTTTGGCCCACATGGATATTGGCGGCATCAGCAGGTGGCACGGCGGCTTGCCACTCAAGCATGCCATCTATGATGATGCTAAATAGCGGGGTGCCTGATACCACTGCACCAACTTGCGCATTTTTGGCACTGATTATGCCACTGACAGGGGCAGTAATCAGACCTCACTACTGATTAGTACGAGCACTTTCGACATGGGCTTGGGCAGCGGTAACATTCGCCAAAGCTTGCCGAAGTGCAGTGCGATAAGCATCAACTTCTTGGCGGCTCACCGCATCAATGGCTAACAATGGCTCGGTGCGTGCCAAATCGGCAGCCGCTTTTTCTTGTGCAGCAACCGCTGTGGCAAGCTCAGCTTCAGCAGAAGACAACTGTTGCTCAAAGGTTCGTGTATCAAGTGTTGCAAGCACTTGCCCTGCTTTGACAAATTCACCAACTTCAACAAGCACCCGCTCAATGGCGACACCGCTGATCTGACTACTAACCTCCGCCGTTTCAACTGCAGCCACGATGCCATTAGCTGACAGGCGATTTTTGATTGTTATCGATGTGGGATGTACCGCTTCCACCGCCATCACTGTTGCGTTTTGGTTTTGGGCAGCTTGCTTGGACGGTGTCTCTTGATTTGGTGATAACATAAATCGCCCAATGAGTACACCAACGATAATACCCACCCCAAAAAAATATAATCCATTGCCAAAGGGGTCGAGCAGGTGATGACTTGTAATTTTGATGAACAGTCATAAAAATACCATTTTAATCCATTTAGTTAATACGCATTTGCTCAACATCAAGCCAACCAAGCTTGGGTTATGCACGGCGATGGCCCAGTTTTTTGCGGATGCGTGTAAGCATTTGGCGTGACATACCCAAATAAGAACTCAAATCAGACACCGAAATTCTGGCCGCCAATTTGGGATTTGTTTCAATAAATCTAACATAACGAGTCTGCCCATCGGTGATAAGCAGGCTGTCGATACGAGCGATGTTTTGTGCCAAGACTTGGGTCAGATTTTGGCCAATATAACGATAAAAAATCGGATAACGCTGACAGCAGTATTCATAATGTGCCAAGCTTATGGCGATGATGATGCTAGGTTCAATGGTCTGTAGGCTATATCGGCAAACCTCATCGCCAAGAAACGCTTGATATTCACCAATACCATCACCTTCTTGCATAAAATGCACATTGACCACACTGCCTTGATCGGACTGATATTCAAGCTTACACAGTCCTGCCAAGATGACGCCAATGTGATCTTGTACCTGCCCTGCCACTTGCCAATAGCTTCTTGCAGGTAGTCTTTGTATCTGAAATCCTCTCACCACATCTTTGACTTGCTCTTCGCTTAGCTCAGGCATGGTATATGCCCAATGCTGTATCCATTTATGGATGATTTGGCTGTCAGTCAAGCGTGTACAATCGGCAAATAATGCCAAGCTATAGTCATCAAACATTGACATAATCTTTAGATTCCGGTAGCCAAGTATTCATGATTGCCAATGCTGTTGGCAGTTTATCAGAAGTTTTGATTAATTGGCGTGCAATGTCACCTGCTGCCTCAAGCAGCGCCTCATCACGCACAATATCCGCCAAATAATAGCCCATGTCTCCAGTTTGGCGTTTACCCAAAAGCTCACCTGCACCTCTTAGCTCCAAATCCTTTTGGGCAATGACAAAGCCATCGGTGCTGTCTTTGAGCACATTAAGTCGCTCAATGCCTGTTGGTGATAATGGCAGCTGATACAGTAACACACAAAAGCTTTTGGCAGATCCACGCCCAACACGCCCTCTTAGCTGATGCAACTGGGACAATCCTAAGCGTTCGGCATTTTCGATCACCATCAATGACGCATTGGGCACATCCACACCCACCTCGATCACGGTTGTGGCGATGAGTAAATCTATATCGCCTGCCTTAAAAGCTTGCATCACCGCCTGTTTGTCGGCAGCTTTCATCTTGCCATGTATAAGCCCTGTACGAATATCAAGCCGATCGCTTAAATCCTCATAAGTCAGCTGGGCTGACTGCACATCCAAAGCCGACGACTCCTCAACCAGTGGACACACCCAATACGCTTGCTTGCCAGCTTGGCAGTTATTTTGTATACGCTCAATCACCTCGTCTCGTCGATCTCGGTTAATCGTCACTGTGGTGATTGGCGTACGCTTGGGCGGTAATTCATCAATGATACTAACATCCATATCACCGTACATACTCATAGCAAGTGTCCTTGGAATGGGCGTGGCGGTCATCGCCAGCTGATGCGGTGCTCCACCTGACACGCCTTTATTGGTTAAACGCAGACGCTGCTCTACCCCAAATCGGTGCTGCTCATCGATGATGACAAGCCCCAATTTGGCAAAAACAACCGTATCTGAAAACAGTGCATGGGTACCAACCACAATTTGCACCTGATTTTTTCTGATGGCATCTAGTGCTGCTGTACGCTCTTTGGCGGTTTGTTTGCCCGCAAGCCACCCGACCCCAATCCCCAAAGGCTCAAACCACTTTTGAAAATTTATTAAATGTTGCTCTGCTAAGATTTCTGTTGGTGCCATAACTGCCACCTGCCAACCACTATCTAAGGCATAGCATGCTGTCATCGCAGCCACCAGTGTCTTACCAGCACCGACATCGCCTTGGATAAGTCTGAGCATGGGGCGTGATGTCGCCATATCAGACACCGCCTCATCAATGACTCGCTTTTGGGCGGCGGTCAGCTCAAAGGGTAGACCTGCCACCAGTTGCTTGGCAAGCGGGCTAATTGGGTCGCATTTGGGTGCTTTATACTGATAAATATGATTACGCCGAAACAAAAAACTGACCTGATGTGCCACCAGCTCTTCGATGATAATACGGCGACAGGCAGGGTGAGTACGATCTTTAAGTCCTGCCAGTAAAGCAGTTTGGCTAAAAATATCAGCATGTATCTCTGGCAGGTGAACCGCTTTTAATGCTGGCAATAGATCGCCCGTCAACTCAACGCCTGCTGCTTTTAGCTGTGTTTCTGATAAGCCATGAATGCCATCTTGCTGAACAGCTGTCAGTGCCAGACGCACCAGCTGCCTAAGTTTATTTTGATTGATGCCTTTGATGGTGGGATAAATGGGCAAAAGCCCAGATTCAAACTTTTTTGTGCCTGTCAGATGATAGTCAGGATGAGACATCTGTGTGCCGTAGCGACTAACCTTTATCTCACCAAATACGGTGATTTTTGCCCCCACCATCATTGTGGTTAATAAACTTGGATAAGTATGAAAAAACCGAAGCGTAATCTCCCCTGTGGCATCCTCTAAGGTCACCGATAATCCTGTGCGATTCTTTTCAACCCAAGTCACAACACCCGCCACCAACACACTCATACCATGACTGACATCCTTGATAGCAATGACACGGCTACGATCTTCATAATCTCGTGGCAGGTGCAAAAGCATATCAAAAATACGATGAATGCCAAGCTCGGCCAATCGCCCAGCCAGTGCCTGACCCACACCAGACAGTGCAGTCACAGGCAAATGAATGGTCATGACGGGCTTGGTCATAAATTTATCCATGAATAATGAAACGCAATCATGATTGTAAAATAATTCTGTTAAAAAAGCAAAAATCCGACCATTTTGGTCAGATTTTTACAGATTTGTCCCAAATCCACTTAAAAATCTTGGGTCTCTTTTGCCAAAATCATTCCGCCTGCCACGGTATGATAAGTTGCCTCATCAATCAAAATAAATGAGCCTGTGGCGGTGTTTTGGGCGTAAGAGGTTGCCAAAATTGGCTTTTGTAAACTCATACTCACCTCACCAATATCATTCATATTCAGGGTTGATTGATCAGCAAAATTTGACAAAGTATGCACATCCCATATATGATGAATCTCATCAACCTTGGCAAAAACGGTTTGGGTGGTGTGTTTTAATAAATATTTACGAGCAGGATTTAAGGCACGCTCATCAAACCAACATAATGTGGCACGCAGACGCTTGGTCGGCAGGGTCTGAGATACTGCCGAGACGATGCTGTCACCACGAGAGATATCGATGTCATCGGTGAGCGTGATGGTGATTTGTTCGCCCACAGATGCTCGGCTGACGACACCATTGGGGCTGATAATCTCTTGGATATGACTGATACGACCTGATGGCTCAACACGCACTTTATCACCAATCGAAATGCTGCCTGATTCGATACGACCTTGATAGCCACGAAAATCATCTTTTTTGTCGCCATCAGCACGCAACACATACTGCACTGGCAAATGAAACGCTGCCGTATCCGTCAAAACCGCTTCCCCCACAGGCAAACTCTCCAATATCTCAAGTAATGTACCACCTTGATACCATGGTGTATTTTGGCTCTTATGGACGATATTATCACCATTTAGGGCAGAAACAGGCACAAATTTGACATCTTGTAAATCCAGCTGTGCCGCCAATTTTTTATAAGCACGCACGACGGTGTTAAATTTATTTTCATCAAAATTCAATAAATCCATCTTATTAATCGCCACGATAATATGAGAGCAGCGTAAATGCTTTAAGATGGCTGAATGCCGCTTAGTTTGTGGTAAAAGCCAAACTTCAGCTTGTCCAAAATCAATCTGTGATGCATCAATGAGTACCACCGCTGCATGAGCGGTTGAGGCACCAGTAACCATATTGCGTGTATACTGCTCATGCCCTGGCGTGTCGGCAATGATGAATTTACGCTTGGCTGTCGAAAAGTAGCGATACGCCACATCGATGGTGATGCCTTGCTCACGCTCCGCCAAAAGCCCATCGGTCAGTACCGAAAAATCAATGGCATCGCCTGCGGTTTTGGTATTATTTAGATTGTAAAGTTGATCGGTCAGTAGTGCCTTACTGTCATAAAGTAGGCGACCGATCAGGGTGCTTTTGCCGTCATCAACGCTACCTGCGGTGATAAATCTTAGCGGTGCATGGGTATTTAGATGGCTCATCTGATTGTCCTTTTACCTGATAATCTGTTTGTGAATTTGCTTGTTTTGATACATTGATTGGCGATCAGCTTGTGGGGACGCTGACCCAATCAAGATTATTCAATATTATTTAATTAAGATGATAAATTGTCTTAATAGTTATTTGGTGTATTAAAAATAACCTTGTTTTTTGCGTACTTCCATCGCCGCTTCACTGACTTGATCATCAAGGCGAGTGGCACTGCGTTCTGAAATCTCAACCACAGCAGTCTCTTGGATAATCTCTTTGGGCGTGGCGGCAAGACTTGCCACAGGGCAGGTGCATGAGATATCACCCACAGTACGAAAACGCACCGAACGAATTTCACTGACATCGCCATCAGCTTTTGGGGTCAATGGCGTAACAGGCACCAAAAGTCCACCTTTTTCGACCACTTCTCGCTCATGAGCATAATAAATCGAAGGCAACTCAAGATTTTCTCGTGCGATATATTGCCAAATGTCAAGTTCCGTCCAGTTTGAAATCGGAAATACACGCATATTCTCTCCTTGATGGTGCTTGGCATTATACAAAGACCACAGCTCAGGACGCTGAGCTTTGGGATCCCATTGACCAAACTCATCACGAAATGAAAAAATCCGCTCTTTGGCGCGTGCCTTTTCTTCATCTCGACGAGCACCACCCATCAAGGCATCAAACTGATACGCCTCGATGGTTTCAAGCAAGGTGACCGCTTGAGCACCGTTTCTTGAGTCAGTTTCTTTACGCAGCACGACCGTGCCTTTGGCGATAGAGTCTTCGACATGACCGACAACCAAACGCAGATTAAGCGTTTTGACCTGTGCATCACGAAACTCAATCACCTCAGGATAATTATGCCCTGTATCAATATGCACCAAAGGAAATGGCAGTGCCACATCACGACCTTTGATGGCGAATGCCTTGCGTGCCAGTGCAAGTAGCACAACTGAATCTTTACCTCCTGAAAATAGCAGAGCAGGATTACGGCACTCAGCGATCACTTCTCGGATAATATAAATAGATTCTGCTTCAAGCCAATCTAAATGCTCGTTTTGTAGAATAGTTGCTGTCATGATAATTACCTATCAGTCTAAATAAAATTGTCTAAATCTGGGCTTGTCTGTTAAGGTGCTTAATTTAAATACACGCCCCCAAGTCATTTGTGTAAACCGCACTCTTTATTATCTTTATGCTCCCACCACCAGCGTCCTGCACGAATGTCCTCGCCGTGTTTGACGGGCATGGTGCAAGGCTCACAGCCAATGGAAGGATAGCCTTGGTGATACAGCTCATTAAACGGTATATTTTTGGTCAAAATATATGCCCATACATCCGTCTCTTGCCAATCAAAAATTGGATTGTATTTGGCAATACCACGCGCCAAATCTGTTTCTGCCAAATTCAGCTCGGTGCGAGTGACTGACTGCTCACGGCGTTGCCCTGTCAGCCAAGCATCAGCATCGACCAAAGCACGATTTAAAGGCTCAACTTTACGAATAAAGCAGCACAATTTGCGCAGATCACCACTTTCGTAAAAAGCGTTTAAGCCATGATTTGCCACATAGTCTGCCACAGCGTGCGGGTGCGGCTCATAAGTTTTAAAATTTATTGTAAGATAGCATGCCTTGACGATGTCGATGAGCTTAAGTGTTTCGGCGTTTAGCCTACCTGTCTGTAAAATAAATATTTCAGTACTTAAATGGCTGTTCGCCAGTGCATCGGTGATGACCATATCCTCGGCCTGCAAACTACTGGCAAACTTGACAGTATGGTGCTTGGCATGGATATCTGATAAGCGAGCATGTAAGGTTTTGATTTTGGCATCAAGACCTTGTATCGTCTCATCACTTGGCACTGGAATCCGCCACAGTATGGGTTTTATCATCATGATTTTGGCTCTCAAATTGGCTACATATGGGGCGAGATGATTTTATGAATTCGTTCACTTGGATACAACACAAGGTATCACCACCGCCAAAAAATCAAAAATAACTTTTTGTACAAAGTAAATCACTTTTTGGCATTAGCCATCATAGTTAAGCTAATCTCAACCAATTCACATCCAAATTTATACCCAAAATAAGTCATACCAATGCCTTTAAATTGAAGAATGTTTGTGAATATTTGTAAAATCTCTACACAATCATGACATAAAATCGCATTTGTCAACCATCTACGCACCAAAGATATGATATAGTTCATAGTTATTTTTGATTATTTTTAGGGGTTGTCATGAGATTGGTTGCCGTAGCCTTACCCATCTTTGTGCCGATACTGACGGCTTATGCCAGTACGACGCCACCATCTACCGCTCCAAGTTTGGTTACGCCAAACGCTAATAAAACTCGTCCTGTCGTGGCTTTGGTGCTTAGTGGGGGTGGCATGCGTGGGTTTGCCCATATCGGTGCGATCAAGTCCCTTGAGGCACATGGTATCCGTCCTGATATGGTAGTCGGTACCAGTTGGGGCGCTGGTGGGTGCAGTTTATACCAGTGGTAAGACACCATCTGAGATGATCGCTCTTGCCGATACTGTCAAAGAAACGGATTTGATTGAAATTACGCCCTCACAGCAGGGCTTGATTGACGGAACACGCCTGCGTCGCTATGTCAATGAGCAAGTCAACCATCGCCCCATCGAAGCTTTTCCCATACGCTATGCGGCGGTAGCAACACAGATGCACACCAATACGGCAGTAACTTTTAGAACTGGGGAGGCGGGGTTGGCCGTTCAAGCCTCATCTAGTACCCCAAAATTATTCATTCCACCACGCATTCCCAAAGTAGGCGGCAAAAAATTGTAGATGGCTCACAAGTGGCGTTATTACCGACACGCATCGCCAAAAGTCTGGGTGCTGATATTATCATCGCTGTCGATGTCATGGGTGAAAACAAGCATCACCCAATTCAAACGCTCTGCCTAATCAAGGCAGTAGTATCAACATCCAACGCAATCATGCAGGTATCAGTGCCACATGGGGCGATAGAACCATGACTGTGCCAGTCAATCTTGATAAGCTCAATCAAACTGCCAGAGGCTTGCCTATTGACATACCATTGGGTGATTTGCTTGGTGTTGTCATGCAGTCTATTCCTACTAACACCAATATTTCTCTACCAAAACAGCTACCTACCAAGACCTCTGAGTTTGCTCAGTGGTTTGGTAATTTGGGTGCCAATTTGACCGCCGAACCTGAAGATATCCGTGCCGCCGATGTGCTAATCCGTCCCAAGATGACAGGTGCTGCTGTCTTTGATAGCACTGACCGCACACGACTGATCAATGAAGGCAGATTGGCAACAGATGCCCAAATCCCTGCCATCAAAAAAGCCATCCAAGACGCTCACACACGAAAACGCACCCAAATTCAAACAGCCCAATCATAAAAATACCGTCAAAATGCGCATCTTGACGGTATTTTTATGATATTGTCTTAATGTATGTTAAAAACCCCAAGCATAAGATTACGCTTGGGGTTTTGGTGTGCTGGCTGTATATCTTAACTAACACACATCGTGATCTTAGATACGCTCAATGATGGTTGAGATACCCTGACCTAAGCCAATACACATGGTCGCAAGCCCCAGCTGAGTATCTTGTTGCTCCATGACATTTAACAGCGTGGTTGTGATACGAGCGCCAGAGCAGCCAAGCGGATGACCCAACGCAATTGCACCACCATTATGATTGACGATATCTTGCTTGTCAAGTAAATCCAAGCCTTTGAGTACCGATAGACCTTGAGCAGCAAACGCTTCATTTAGCTCAATGGTTTGGATATCAGACAGATTAAGACCAGCACGCTTTAAGGATTTTTGGGTAGCAGGCACAGGACCGTAACCCATGATTGCAGCATCACATCCTGCCACCGCCATGCCACGGATGCGTGCACGAGGTTTTAACCCCAAATCTTTGGCTTTTTGGGCTGACATGATAAGCATTGCTGAAGCACCATCTGACAGTGCCGAGGCTGTGCCTGCAGTAACTGTACCATTTTTGGGGTCAAATACAGGTCTAAGTGCTTGGAATGCCTCTAAATTAGCATCAGGACGAATCACCTCATCGACAGTGCATAACTGCAGATTACCTTCAGAATCATGTCCTTCTACGCCAACAATTTCATTATCAAAACGGCCTGCTTGGGTGGCTGCCCATGCTTTTTTATGCGAATGCACCCCAAAGGTATCTTGCTCTTCACGGGTAATACCGTTTAACCGACCTAGCATCTCGGCGGTCAGACCCATCATATTTGATGCTTTGGCATAGTGTTTAGACGCCTTTGGGTTTGGGTCAACGCCATGCATCATTGACACATGCCCCATATGCTCCACACCACCGATGATAAACATATCGCCTTGATTGGTCATAATCTGAGCGGCAGCGGTATGTAACGCCTGCATGGATGAACCACACAAACGGTTCACAGTCTGAGCTGCCACAGTTTTTGGTACGCCTGCCAATAAGGCTGCATAACGAGCAATATTCCAGCCTTGTTCAAGTGTTTGGTTCACGCATCCCCAAATCACATCTTCAAGCTCGCTTGGATCAATATCATTGCGTACAATCAGTGCCTGAATCAGCTTGGCTGACAAATCATCGGCACGCACATGGCGAAACATACCATTTTTGGTTTTACCCATTGCCGTACGCACACCATCAACGATTACTACATCTTTTGGACTTAGAGTTGTCATTGTTTTTCCTTGGATAATTGGAGCAATAATTAGTAAAAAGTCTCGCCATTTTGAGCCATATCACGCAATTTGGCAGGTGCTTCATATGCCTTACCTAAATATGCGTACTTATCGCACAATGCAACATAGTTTGCGACACCGATTTGGTCGATATATCGGCAAGGGCCGCCACGAAATGGTGGGAAACCTACGCCCATAATCATCGCCATATCAGCTTCAGCAGGGCTTGCAACGATATTATCTTCCAAGCAGCGTACGGTTTCATTGCAAAATGCAATCATCATGCGGTCGATGATTTCTTGCTCATCAAAAGTCTGATCGCCAGTTTGAACCAAGTTTAACAGCTCATAAGTGGTACTATCGGCAATTTTTTTAGGTTTGCCACGCTTATCAGTTTCATATTGATAAAAACCAACACCATTTTTTTGACCCAAACGCTCATGCTCAAACATCAGCTGCGTTGCACCTTTATAATCTGGCTTCATACGATCAGGGAAACCCTCTGCCATCACCTTGGCAGCATGCACGCCTGTATCCATACCCACAACATCCAAAAGATACGCAGGACCCATCGGCCAGCCAAATTTTTCCATGGTCTTATCAATACTAACAAAATCGGCACCTTCTTTGACCAGCAAATCGAACGCACCAAAATAAGGAAATAACACACGATTCACCAAAAATCCTGGGCAGTCATTGACGACAATTGGAGTTTTGCCCATTTTTTGTGCCAATGCAACCGTTGTTGCAATGGCGATATCGCTGGTCTTCTCGCCACGAATCACCTCAACTAACGGCATGCGATGTACTGGGTTAAAAAAGTGCATACCCACAAAGTTTTCGGGGCGTTTTAGGGCATTCGCCAAGCGAGTGATAGAAATCGTTGAGGTATTTGAGGCCAAAATGGCATCTTGTTTTACCAAGCCCTCCACCTCAGACAATACCGCTTCTTTGATTGTAGGATTTTCAACGACCGCCTCAATCACAATATCAACTTCACCAAAATCGCCATAGTTTAAGGTTGGGCGAATGTGGCGTAAGGTTTGAGCCATCTTAGCTGGCGTTGATTTACCACGCAAAACCTCTTTTGATAACAGTTTACCAGCTTCATTCATGCCAAGGTCTAACTGCTTGGCTTGAATGTCTTTCATAATAATTGGCAAGCCCTTGACCGCTGCCTGATAAGCGATACCGCCACCCATGATACCTGCACCAAGTACAGCTGCTTGCTTGATGGTTTGTGCATTTTGACTGTGCTTTTTGGCAAGTTTTTTAACTGTTTGGTCATTTAAAAATAAGCCGACCAAGGCGGCCGCTTGTGGGGTTGTTGCAGCTTTTGTAAAACCTTTGGCTTCAAGGGCAATCGCATCATCACGGTTTAAATTGGCGTGTTTTTCGATGGTCTCAAGGGCAATCGCCACCGCAGGATAATGTTTTGGATTGGCTTTGGCAAAAATGACCCCCTTAGCCGAATTAAATGCCATTGCCTGCTCCAGCTGATTGAGCTTAACTGGTACTTGTTTTTCTTGACGCTTCGCCTGCCAATCAAACTTGCCTAATAAGCATTTTTTGACCAAATCAGCCGCTGCCTGCTCAAGCAGCTCATCAGCCACCACCGCATCAACCAATCCCAATTTAAGTGCTTCATCAGGTCGATAAGCCTTACCTGTCGCAATGGCCTCAAGGGCGTTATCAATGCCAATCAGGCGTGGTAGACGCACTGAACCGCCAAAACCTGGAAAAATACCAAGCTTAGTTTCAGGCAAACCAATTTGGGCAGAAATACCCGCCACACGGTAATCGCATACCAAAGCCATCTCACAGCCACCGCCTAACGCTGCACCATTAATCGCCGCCACTTTTGGGAAGGGCAAATCCTCAAAGCGATTAAAAATATGATTGATATCCAAAAGCCATGCCTCAATTTCATCTTTAGAGCGACTAAAATATTCGGTAAACTCAGTAATGTCCGCACCAGCAATAAACACCGATTTACCTGAAGTGACAATTAAGCCTTGAATATCATCACGGTTTTCAAGTACTGTTACCGCTTCTTGATATTCTTGGGTGGTTTTGCGATCAAATTTATTAACGCTTTCATCAGTGGCATTAAAATGAAACTGCACGATACCTTGTGTTTGGTCAAAAAAATCGACCTGAATATTTTTTCCTTGATAAATCATAAATACCCCTTGTGATGTTAGTCAATCATGTTGCCATGCTTGGCAAACGCACCTTTAATATAACACACCCATCACGCCATTTCACCTGCCATATTCCTGCTTAATGATGACCCATGGGTCACGCATATCTTAATCACACCAATACTTTTTTATTCCAAATCATATGATCAATAAAATCATATAATAAATATCGGTCAGTATGGTTCATCATGATTTTATCAAAGCATTGACTAAATAATTATTTACAAAAACTCGCTATTTTTATAAGATATACATCATAATCAATCCATACCAAGCTGATTTATCCAATTTTGACCCAAATCTTTCATGAGGTTTTATTGTATTTGTTATGACACAGCCACCCTATTACGACATTTTGGGCATATCTTTATCCGCCGATACCGAAATCATTGATGCCGCTTATCACGCTTTAACCAAAAAATATAAACACAATCCCAATGCCGCTCATCGTCTTGTGCAAATTCGCCAAGCCTATGAAACCTTATCAGATCCCATCAAGCGAGCAGACTATGACTCATGGCTACAAATGAATGCAAGGTTTAGCCGCACGACGCCACCCAACTTTGGCACACAAACTACCCATTCGCCCATACAGACAACCGATGATTATCGCCCACATGAGCCGCCCAAACCCAAAAAATCATCACTGACAAGCTGGCTAGTTGGGCTATTGATAGCGATGATTGCTGTGGTGATTTTGGCATATTTTTTGGTATCATCAGCAGGGTTTTTTGGGCATCGTGACGAGCCTGTCACTCCCTTAAATCATGACACGCCTAACAGCAGTATTCCCAAATTGGTTGCCATTGAGCCGATGATACCATTCACACCTGATGAAATCACGCCAGAACAACGAGCCTCATACGAACACGCACATGCTGCTTATTTGGCGGCGGTAAATCGCATTAATGCCGTTTGGAATAATCTGCCCAAAACCATTCAAGATGAACTGCGTGATGAACAACGCTCCATCAATAGCACACGAGAAGAGGTTTGTAAGGCACAAGCTGCCAGCCAATACAGCCACCCAATGGACATAGACACGGCACGCTATCAGTGCGAAGTACCCAGACTTGATGAGCGTACCGAAACTTTGCGTATTTATGCAGCCAATGTTGCCGATCAGCCAACGCTATTTTATGACCCCAGCTATCCCAATCAGCCGACCTATAGTGATCACAGCAATCATTTAGAGGGCTATACGCCCAGTGAAGCACATGCCTTATACGATGATGCTGTTGCCCATATTAACGCCGTTTGGGATGAGTTATCTGACGAGACGCAATCACTGCTGCGTGATGAACAGCGAGCCATCAATGCCGACCGTGAACGACACTGCCAAGTCAATGCCCAAAATACCTATAACAACCGTCATGATCAAACGGTCGCACGCTATTTATGCGAGGTGGCACTGCTGTATGAGCGTGCCGAAGAGCTGGCGTTGTATGATTGATATCATCAACTGATTTCACCAACCCAAAGAAGAATCATGACACGAATTTACCCGTTACTCAGGAGTACTATTTAAGATAGGGTACTGCTTAAAGAGCAATCCACCGAATGATATCGGCGGATTTTTGGTCAATACCCAAACTGTATCTTGATGATAGCTCCCATCACGATTTAGGCTTAGTCACTGGCGACTTGCCAGACTCAATGACGCCTTTGGTGACAATCACTTCTGCGATATCGGTCATGCTAGGTAGCTCATACATCGTATCCATCAGTGCATTTTCAATGATAGAACGCAAGCCACGAGCACCCGTTTTTCGCTCTTGGGCACGCTTGGCGATGGCGGTCAGTGCTTCAGGCTCAAAGGTTAATTGAACACCTTCCATATCAAAAAGATACTGATATTGCTTGACCAGTGCATTTTTGGGCTCGGTGAGAATTTGTACCAAGGCAGCTTCATCAAGCTCTTCTAAGCTTGCAAGCACTGGCAGGCGGCCGATCAATTCTGGAATCAGACCAAATTTAATCAAATCTTCAGCTTCTACTTCACGAAATAGTTCGGTGATGCTTGATTCATCTTGAGCTTTAACATCAGCATGAAAACCGATACCTGTTTTTTCGGTACGCTGGCGAATCACTTTATCCAGTCCAGCAAATGCCCCGCCCACAATCATCAAAATATTGCTGGTATCTACCTGAATCATCTCTTGGCGTGGGTGCTTGCGACCGCCTTGGGGTGGAATATTTGCCACCGTCCCCTCAATGAGCTTAAGCAGTGCTTGCTGCACGCCCTCACCTGAAACATCACGCGTGATTGATGGATTTTCGCTTTTGCGAGAAATTTTATCAATCTCATCAATATAAATGATGCCTTTTTCGGCTTTTTGGACATCATAGTCTGACGCTTGCAGCAGTTTTTGAACAATATTTTCAACATCTTCGCCCACATAACCTGCCTCGGTCAGCGTCGTTGCATCTGCCATGGCAAATGGGACATCCAACATCTTGGCAAGTGTCTGTGCCAGTAGCGTCTTACCCGAACCTGTCGGTCCGATAAGCAAGATATTTGATTTGGATAACTCAACGCCATCCGTATCTTTTTTATCATTAGCAACCTTCAGGCGTTTGTAGTGATTATAAACCGCCACAGCCAGTGCCTTTTTAGCAACATCTTGACCAATAACATAATCATCTAAGTGTGCTCGCAGCTCTTTTGGTTTTGGCAGAACTTTATTAAGCCATTCATCTTTATCGCTATCTGTTTCAATGCTCAGCTGGACATCTGATTGGTGGCTGGTATCAGCTGATCGATCAGACGACTTACCAGAAGATTTGGTTGGTTTTGACCAATCTCCCAATAAATCCCCACAAACAGCGATGCATTCATTACAAATATTAGCGTCATTGCCTGCGATGAGCTTTTGAACTTCGGTTTTTTTCTTGCCACAAAATGAGCAACTTGGTATCTCTTTGGTTGTCATAACAGCCCCTTATAGATTTTTTGGTCGCTTATCAAGTACGACATCCACCAAACCATAATCACGCGCCTGCTCAGCACTCATAAAATGGTCACGGTCGGTATCACGCTCAAGCTTTTCAATCGGTTGGCCTGTATGTTCTGCCAATAAACGGTTTAATTTGGCTTTTAGCTCAATGATTTCTCGAGCATGAATCTCAATATCAGAGGCCTGACCACGAAATCCCCCCAATGGCTGATGAATCATCACACGGGAGTTTGCCAATGCGTAACGCTTACCTTTTTCTCCTGCCGACAATAAAAATGAACCCATTGAAGCGGCTTGACCCATGCAAATCGTTGAAACATGGGGTTTGATAAAGTTCATTGTATCATAAATTGCCATGCCTGCCGTGACAACACCGCCAGGTGAATTGATATATAAATGAATGTCTTTTTCTGGATTATCCGCCTCCAAAAACAGCAGCTGGGCGACAATTAGGTTTGCCATATTGTCTTCAACTTGACCTGTCAAGAAAATGACTCGCTCACGCAATAGGCGTGAAAAAATATCAAACGATCGTTCGCCACGACCTGACTGTTCGATGACCATAGGTACCAGTGCATTGTTAGGGGCATATAAAGCATCGGTCAGCTGGTCATAATAAGGATTGTGTTTTATGCTCATGGTATTCTCAGTTTGTATCGTTAATGCCTGTTTTTAAACTTAGTATTTTTAAAAACAAAGTTTTCATGGATATTAAGTCAGCTATTATTTATCTTTAGAACAAAAACCCCACGCATCAGCTTGGGGTATTTGTCAAATCAGCAATCAGCCTAGCTCAACATAAGATTAGATGGCTTGTTGCTGGGCTGCGGCCAACAACTCTTGGTAATTGACTGCTTTATCGCTCACCTTGGCATGACCAAGCAGATAGTCCACCACTTGATCTTCTAGCACAACAGACTCAACTTGGGCACGCTGTGCTTTATCATTGGTATAATATTCAATCACTTCTGCTGGATCTTCATAGTTTTCAGCAGCTTCTGCGATAAAGGCAGTCACACGGTCTTGATCAACAGTGAGTTTTTGCGATTCGATGATTTGGCTGACCAAAACGCCCAAACGCACGGCACGCAATGCTTGATCTTCAAATAATTCATTTGGCAACATATTTGAATCAAAAGTCTTAGGATCTGCACCAAACTGCTGAGAAAAGCGATTTAGCATCAGTTGGCGTTGACGGTCAATTTCTTGATCCAACATGGCTTTTGGCACATCAAATTCATTTTTTTCAAGCAAAGCATCAAACGCAGCTTGTTTGACTTGATTGCGAGCGGCATGTTTTACCTCACGCTCCATATTTTTGCGAACATCGGCTTTTAACTGATCTAAACCACCTTCGGTCACACCAAACAGCTCAAAGAATTCATCATTGAGTTCAGGCAAAGCTGACGCCTTGACTTCTTTTAGCGTGATGATAAATTGCGCTTCTTTACCTGCCAAATGCTCTGCTTGATAGTCTTCAGGGAAAGTAACCGTGATGGTTTTTTCTTCGCCAGCTTTCATGCCTTTCATGCCATCTTCAAAGCCTGGAATCATGCGACCTGAACCGATGACCAAGGTGTGATTTTCGGCACTGCCACCTTCAAATTTCTCGCCATCAATCAAGCCTTCAAAATCAAAAGTTGCTTGATCGCCTTCTTCTAGCTCACCTTCTTTGGTTTCAAAAGTTTGGCGTTGCTTTTGTAGATTTTCAACCATGGTATCCACATCTTCATCAGAGATGGTTGCGGTGTGACGCTCAACTTCAATTTCGCCCAAGCCTTGAACTTCTACTTCTGGGAAAGTCTCAACCGTGGCTTGATACACCAAAAAATCATCTTCAAGCTTCACATCATCAATGTTTGGCACGCCAACAACACGGATTTTTTCGTTGCCAATGGCTTCAAAGACAGTATCACGAATGACATCGTTAATCACTTCTTGCTGAATGCCAGCACCATACTGTGAGCGAATGTGTGACACTGGCACTTTGCCCTTACGAAAACCATCAATTTTGGCAGTTTTTGCAACACTACGGATACGACTTTCAACCTTACTTTGGATATTACCTACAGGCACTTTGACCGTTAGCTGCGTTTCTTTATCAGAAACCACATTCACAGATATTTGTAAATCGCTCATAACTCACCTTAAATCATTTAAAAATAAAAAACAGTCGGTCAAAAGACCAAAATCTAGTTGTGAAAATATACTAATATCCCAATTAAAGAATATTTAACTATAACCACATAAATATATTAAAAGCAATACAGTATAGCTAATCATTGTGAAAAATACAACTCTTAGCCCATGCGAAAACTAAAAATCACACCAGCCAAGTTTCTTTTAATTGGCGAAGCAAATCTTGCAGTGCAGACGCTCGGTGGCTGATGGCATTTTTGGCGGCACGATCCAGCTGGGCGGATGATTTTTTAAGCTTGGGGATATAAAACAGCGGATCGTAGCCAAATCCATGCTCGCCCACAGGTTCATTAAGTATCTCGCCATGCCATTTGCCAATTGCGATAAGTGGCATCGGATCGTCGCCATGACGCACATACGCCAGTACACAGACAAAAAAGGCATCAATGGGGGCACGGCTGCGATAGGGTTTTAATTGCTCAAGCAGTTTGGCATTATTGGCAGCATCATCGCCATGTCGTCCAGCATAGCGTGCCGAAAAAATCCCAGGGGCGTTGCCAAGAATGGGGACACATAGCCCTGAATCATCTGCCACCGCAGGCAGCCCACTGACTTTGGCGGCATGGCGTGCTTTGATGATGGCATTTTCAATAAAACTCTTCCCATCTTCGCTGACATCGCCAATCCCCAAGCTGCCTTGAGTGATGATATGAACGCCCAAATCAGCGTCATCAAATAACGCCTGAAATTCTGCCAACTTACCTTGATTGTTGCTGGCTAATACCCACTTTTGCATCATTACTCCCTTTGTGATTGATTGGTTTTAGCTGGTTGGATTGGTTAATTTTATCAAATACCATGACAAAATGGCGTTATTTTTTATATCGCTATTTTTGCTGATACAGCCACATTATTTGACGATATTATCATCACTCATCCATCTCAGAAACACACGCACTGATGGGCAGATGGTCAGATAAATTTGACCACGGCACACCGCCATGCACCATCGCATTATGCACCTTAAGCCTACGCACATAAATGCGATCCAAACTTAATACAGGCATTTTGGCAGGAAAAGTGGCAGGATATTCACCATGCACTTGCAAAAACACTTCACTAAGCCCTAGTGATGACAAGGCTTGACAAGATTTTTTTGACCAATCATTAAAATCGCCTGCCAAAATCAGCGATGCATCTGCTGGCAATGTGACAATATAATCACGAATTGCTTGATATTGCTTAATGCGGTCTCGATGCAACAAATTTAAATGGCAACACAACACAACCACAGGACGCCTCCAGCCATCTGGATGCACCTCACAATGAAGCACACCTCTTTTTTCAAGGCGATTGACGGTAATATTTAGGTTGTGTTTTGGGTCAAGTGGGTGGCGAGAAAGCACTGCGTTGCCATGATGACCGTGTTCGTATTCAGCATTTTTGCCATAGCTTGATGCAATGCCCAAAAACTCGCCAAACCATTCATGTTGCCCACCGTCAGGAAATTCAGCAAAATCAATCGTGCGTTTGAGATTTTGCCCTTGCACCTCCTGCAGACATAAAATATCAGGATTGGTTTTTAATAAGGCATCCTTCATGCCCATCAATCGTACCAAGCGATTGGTCGGCGACATACCTTTATGAATATTATAACTGGTGATTGTAATGGATTTCATGGCGTGGTATTTTATGGATATGTTGGTAGAATTGATTTTAATGATGGCTATTGTAGCACGATGATGATAAATTGATGATTATTTGTTTTAATACCCTTGTAAAACTCAAAACTGTACGCATTTAAATTTGGGTTAAAATTTTAAGCACCCCATACAGTTTGGCTTTTAGACCGCCCAAACTGTTTTTGATATACTCTAACAAAAGGAAAATCCCCCATGGATACCGATATCATCCTAAAAAATACCCCCCTTGACGCCCGCTTACAGTTGATTGACTTTAATAAAGCCACACCTCAAACACTTAAAAATTTAATTCAAACCGTCTTAGATGATGCCAACGAAACTCTGACCGACATTGAATCGGCAAGCCTGCCAACCAACGCAAAAGAAGCATTTGAAAAAATCCAAAAATTTAATGCAATCAGCGAAAAGCTCGACCGTTATTTTAGCGTACTATCACACCTAAATAGCGTTGCCAGCAATGATGCCGTCCGCCAGACCCACCATGAGGTACTACCCAAAATTTCTGAACTTGGCACACGCATTGGACAATCTGTCGCTTTATTTTCTTTGTATCAGCTGGTTGATACACAATTTGACCAACTACCAAGCCAATACCAAAATACCGCTCAAAAACGCGCCATTGAAAAATCTTTACAAAGCTTTCGCTTATCTGGTGTGGCATTGGATGCAGATAAAAAAGCACAATTTGCCGACATTCAAAGTAAACTGTCTTTGGCTTCTGCTAAGTTTGCAGATAATGTCATGGATGCGACGCGTCATTTTGTTCGACCACTACGCCCAGATGAATTATCAGGCATCAGCGAAAACGGCTTAGCACTGCTTAAATCAGCAGCCGAAACTTATCGTGCCAAGCACCCAAAGGCAACACTTGAAACAGAATATGTTGCCACCCTTGATATGCCGATGTATTTGGCGGTCATGCAGTTTGCTGACAATCGCACGCTGCGTGAAGAGCTTTATCATGCTTATAATACACGCGCCTCTGACCAAAGCCCAGATACAACCGAGTTTGACAATGCCCAAATTATGGTGGATATCATCAATTTACGCACTCAAAAAGCCAAACTTTTGGATATGCAAGACTACAGCGAACTGTCGCTTGCCACCAAAATGGCAAACACCAGTGATGAGATTGAGAAATTTTTACTGTCATTAAGCCATGCCGCCAAGCCACAAGCTTATGCAGAATATCAAGAACTTAAAGACTACGCCCAAAGCTTAGGTCTCGATGAACTTAAACCTTGGGATGTGGCTTATGTCAGTGAAAAAATCCGCCAAACCAAATTCAGCTTAACCAGCGATGAGCTTCGTCCATATTTTCCGCTACCTGTGGTATTAGATGGTTTATTTGAAATCTGTCAAAGACTGTTTGGGGTTAAAATTTCTGTTACCCAAAAACAAAACTATGTTGCATGGCATGAGGATGTGCTGTTTTGTGTGATTCATGATTCAGACAGTCATGAACTGTTGGGCGGCTTATATCTTGATTTGTTTGCCAGAGCAGGTAAACAAGGCGGTGCTTGGCTAGATGGCTTCCAAAGCCGACAAGTTTACGGTGATGAGTTACGCTTGCCAGTTGGCTTTGTGATTGGTAACTTTGCACCACCCATTGGTGATAAACCCAGTTTATTATCCTTTGACGAGGCCAATACGCTGTTCCATGAGTTTGGTCATGCACTGCACCATGTATTAACAACGGTCGATGTAGCTGATGTCTCAGGCATCAGTGGCGTTGAATGGGATGCTGTAGAGTTACCAAGCCAATTTATGGAAAACTTTGCCATCACCGATGAAGGTCTACGCCTAATTAGCCGCCATGTAGAAACAGGTGACGCCCTGCCAAATGATAAAAAAGATGCACTTATCGCCACCAAAAATTTCCAAACTGGTTTACAGACGCTACGCCAAATGGAGCTTGGTTTGTTTGATTTGCGGTTGCACACCGCTAAAATGGTTAACTTCGGTCAAATCACTTATGCAGACATCTTATCGGTAGCCGATGCTGTGCGTGATGAGGTTGCCGTCATCTTGCCAGCTTCATATCAGCGTTTTGGTAACGGCTTTAGTCATATTTTTGCTGGAGGCTATGCTTCAGGATATTATTCTTATATTTGGGCAGAGGTGCTATCAGCAGATGCGTTTGGTAAATTTGAAGAAGATGGTATCTTTAATCCAGCCACAGGCCGTGCGTTTCGTGATGAAATTTTAGCCCGTGGTAGCTCTCGTGATGCCCAAGATAACTATGTGGCATTTCGTGGACGCAAAGCCACCCAAGAAGCGTTGTTACGCCATCGTGGCTTGATTAATCAAGCATAATCACATGCGTTACCAATCTAATCGCCCAAAGCGGCAGTTTTTGGCTGGTGTGGTTTGCCCCACTTGCAAGAAAATAGATACCATCGTCCAAGTTCAAGTCTTTGAGCCTGACTATGATGAATATATTGAATGCATTGAGTGCGGGCATCATGAGCATCGTCCCACACCTGATGAGCTTACCACCATCCAAGAACACGCCGCCCAAGCAGATGGCGTTGGCATTGTGAAGTTTAGATAAATTTCACAATACCAAGCGTGGCTATGATCATTTAAGATCAAACTTGCCTTTCTGAGCGTTATTATCATGGCAGGTAATTTTTATGCCCACTGCACGCATCTGTTTAATACCCAACAAAAAAGATGCCCAATGATTGAGCATCTTTTTTTGATATAAGAATTTATGCATATTTAACACTTAATACGCCATTATTTATCCTTAGTTTCATTGAGCTTATCAATCCGCTGTTGCAGTTTTTTAATCTGTTTAGCATGCTCTTTGGCCTCTTCTTCACGCCATTTATCAGTTTTATAAAAATCAGCATCATGGCGATGAGTTAGGTCTGGTACATGTTTGATATTCATTTCATTGAGTGCAAAACTTGTAAACAGACTGTAGTCATTTTTTTGCTCTTGATAAGTATTTGCCCAGTGACCAAACTGCTCAGCTGCATATAAGAAAGTTGGGTTAGCACACACCTGCTTATCTTGCAAAGCTGCAACAAACTTATAAGAATGCGAAGGCGTCACCCTATCATCACGCTTGGAGGTCATCACCAATGTTGATGGATAACAGACACCTGCCTTGACATTATGATAAGGCGAATAGCTTTTTAAAAGCTTGTATTGTGCAACACTGTCATAGGGCAAACCATACTCACCTGCCCAATATTGGGTATGGAAATTATCGTTATAACGCAACATATCAAGCACGCCTGCCGCTGGTATGGCGACACGGAATTTTTCAGGATGCAAGACCATAGAAGCACCCACCAACAGCCCACCATTTGACGCGCCAGAGATTGCCAAATGATTGCTATCAGCATAGCCTGATTGTGCCAAATAATCAGCCGCAGCTGCAAAATCATCAAAGACATTCATTTTATTGAGCAGGCGGCCATCCTTATGCCATGTATGGCCATATTCACTGCCACCACGGATAAAGGCAGTTGCCCACACACCACCATGCTCAAGCCAAGCGGCTTTGCTTTTATGAAAGGCAAGATTTTCAGTAGCCCCAAACCCACCATAACCATACAATACGGTTGGGTTTTTACCATCAAGTTTAATCCCTTTTTTATAATTGATATTCATCGGTACTTTGGTACCATCTTTTGAGGTGTAAAGTATTTGTTTACTTTCATAAAGATTTTCATCAAAAGGAATCAAATCTCGACGACGCACATCAATAAACTCGCCCTTTGATGGGCTGTATTTATAAACCGTACGAGGCTTAATGATGGCATTAAAGCGAAAAGACACATAGCTTTCATCAGGGGTTTGATCATCCTCATCGGCTACCTCTTTATCTTTTGCTTTTTTATCCCCATCCTTGTTGTCATCTTCTGCAACATAGCTGGTTAAATCGTCCGCATTACCTGGTATGTCAGGTGTCAAATCTTTAACAATCTTGCCCGTTGTATCGGTTAATATCAGCTTGTGTGCGCCATCTTTTAGATATTTAATCAAAAAATGACCGCCTGCTTCAGGGTGATAAATCGCCTCTAAGGTTTCATCATACTCATCAGGGATAGCAACCACAATCTCACGCTTTTTAGGATTGTTTAGGTTCATTTTGAAAATATCACCCTTGATATTTTTTTCACCTGAGATGAAGTAAACATCCAGCGTTTTATCATCAAAATGTACCAAAGAGGCTAACGGTGCGTGAGTATAATCAGGTGCGTGATAGAAAAAGTCATTAAAGAATTTTTCGCTGTGAATACGATATACCTTATTGGTTTTGGTGTCTTTGATGAAGCTGGTCGGTGCTTTTTTATATGCTTCAATGACTAAATACCGTCTGGTTTCATCATCGCTGTACCACATATCCGTTGGACCTGCACCATCGATCTCACCCCAAGTCACCTCAATGGGATCAACCCATTTTTTGCTACCAACTTCATGGCGTTTGATTTGTGAGCCTTGAATGTACAAAAAGCTCTTATCATCTAGCCAAATAATGCTGTTATTGTCAGCATTTTGAATCGGCTCAATGGCAGCTTTACCTGTTTTGATATCGATGACATGTAAATCTGTGCGTCCTCGGGTGTCTGTATCATTATTACCAGGGGCGGTGACATAGGCAACATAAGAGCCTTTATCGCTGACATAAATATCTGGCCACGGCAAAACGGTATTACCATCTTCTGAAAGCTCTCTTTCATTGAATAAGGTGCGCTTATTGCCATCAGTGTCTGTCAACTCAAGGCGGATATAGCCGTCTTCATGACGGTATAATTCAAGACTGCCTACGCCATCTTTATTTTCTTTACGGTAGCTATAGCGGTAGCTCATCAAAGCGTTAATATTGTTTTTGACTTGCTCATAGATTGGGTTGGCATCAAAATACTGATTGGTTACCTCATTTTGAGCATTTACCCAATCATTAACCTCGCTTGATTGTTTTGGCTTAACCGTCTGTAAATCTTTGCGTGTGCGGTTATCAAACAACCCATCTTTCACATCATCTTCAAGCAACGAACCAATCAGATTGCGATCACGATCTTCATCAGTTTCTTGGGTGTAGTCTTTATTCATATCATCGACATTTTCAAGCCAACGAAACTTATCAACAATTTTTTCACCAAAGTAGCGACTGACGCCATCATCGGGACGAGGGTATGCTGAAGAGTCGCCAAACTCACCTTCAGATCGCACATGGTCAGCTGATCTGCCATATTCGCCACTTAAAAAATAATCCGTACTGTCTTGATGAATGCGTGTTATAGGATAAGTATAAACACCGTTAGTGGGCGGCTTAGTATCTTGTAAAGCTGCTTCATTATCGATGGTTTTGGTGCCAAATGTTGCCATTTGATGAACAGAAGTGCATTGGGTCAGGTACGCACACGATATGCCAGTACTGATAATAGCGGCTAGTTTATTGAGTTTCATTATTGTCTCCGTACTCCATAACAGAGCAAAGTTAGCATGCTTGGTCAAAAAAGTAATCAGCCAAGCCATGCTATTAAATTTTAATTAGCTGATGCTTGAGTTTAACCGTCAATGAATTTAACTAAGTCGAAAACAAACTTATCTCATCTCAAATGGATTGTAACTAAATTTATAAAATCATACGGTTTAAGATAAATTTGTTTGACAACTTATGATATTTTCAGCCAAGAAGCTGCTTAGAAAATGAATGACACGCCAGCACGATAGCCTGTATTGTGAAGCTTGCTAAAGTCTTTACTACCCAACTGATTGGTAATTTTTTCGTCATCAATACGGCCGTATAGGCGTACATTTTCTCTTAGATAATAATCGGCACGCACATAAGAGCGTTTTGAATCAATCTTATCAAATAACGCTGTTTCATAAGCCTGAACAAAATTATGGCATGAATCATTGGCATCAGCAACACACAAGTCTTTTTGGTAGGCATGTATCAGTGCTGCACCGCTTTTTTGAGTGCGTTCAGCAACTTTTTTACCAAAGCCTGCCGTCATGGTTAGGCGAGGCGTGATTTCATAACCTACCTTAACGCCCATGTAGTTGCCCTTGGATTTATCGGTAACAGTACCATTGATTTGTTCATTTTTTTGCCCAATATCTGCCGCCAATAGCAGTTTATTGTTGCGATATTCAACCGAAGCTGCTGCACCTTGGCTCTTGGTAGCATAAAAATTACTGTCTCTACCTGTGGTTTTTGCGTTTTGACGGCTATCACTATAGCCCAATGCAACACGCACCGTTTGATGATCATCAAGTGGATGAAGGTAGCTAACAGACGCACCAAAACCCTCTACCTCTTGCCCATTCTTCTTTTTACGAACATCGCTTGAAGCTGGCAGGCTATAATAGCCACTGGCATGCAATCCTTTAATGGCAGTATAATCCAAGCGGATGCTATTTTCCCCAAAAGTTTCAAGTGGTGTATAGGTATTGGTGCGTGTGACATAGCCCGTGTGCAGATATTGACGACCCAATGATAAAGAACCTAAATCTTTTTTATCAAATGCCATATTAGCACTATTTAGGTACATACCTGTACCGCTATCATAATAACCAAAACCAATTGCCCCACTGACACGCCAGCCATCTCTTAGTTTTCTAGATGCACGAAACTCCGTCCAAGAAGCACCTGTATCTTGCCCCAAGCGTACACGGCGATCACTTCTTTGCTCATAAGCACCTTTGGTGATGGCTTCGTAGTCATTGTTAACACTTGCCCAGCCTGTTTCTGGATAAAGGTAGGTATATTTTTGGCTATTTTTTTGCCCATAAGTGTTAATCTCACCATGCACATCGAAGCTAAAATCACCGCTTTTGTATAAATTATAAATCGCATGGCTAGGCATTGCGTTTAACAAAATCATGGCGGTCAAAAGCTTTAATGGGTTTTTGATGATTGATGGTTTCATAAAATATCCTTATGTCCCTGAATGTTTATTGATCAATGATGAATGGCTAGCAGCTGTTTATCATCATTGATATGGTTGATAGAGTATGCTTAAATTCATTAAAATGAAAAGCCAGTTGAAATGCGATAGCTATTATTCTTACGCTCACTATACGCACCTTCTTCGGTAAAGTTGGTGGTGCGTGTTTGGTTCATCGAAGCAGAAATCGATATGCCGCCATAGATATAATAACTTGCACTCAGACCATAGGTTTTTTGTTTGGTTTTATCAAAAAACCAACTTTCATGCACACGGCTTGAAATATTACCTCCTCGTTGTGCGATGATATTTGGTATATCCAAGCGTTTGTTGGGCTTGGTATTTTTATCGGTGGTTTTTTGTCCATAAGTCCCAGAAACAGAAATTCTTGGGGTTACTTTGTAGCTAATTTTTGTCCCAAAAGCTTTTGTGGTAATATCATCAATGATCGCACCGTGTAAATTTTCTTTGGCTTGACCAACATTACCGCTAATACTCCAATCTCCTTGGCGGTAACTTAGCCCCACAGTGGACGCTGTTTTGTTATTATAGGCGGTATCGCTAAAAAAATCTTTGTGCCTTTGGCTTTTGCTATAAGCCGTGCCAACAGACAGGGTTTGATTTGGGCTAATAGGATGGCTATAAGATGCAGAAAGACCTTGTGCTTTTTGGATATAGTAGTTTTCGTGGCTACTTACCGACCGTGTATCAGGTGAGCCAGGCAATGCATGGTATGCACTAAACTTAAACTTAGGGATATAGCTGGTACTAACCGATATGGCAGTGCTGTACTCGTTTGAGCCATCAACCAAATTATAAATTCCGCTGGGCGTACCAGCACCAGCACTAAATTCATTATCAGTATTAATACCGATACTGCCATATTTGGTGGCAAGATTCACGCCATAGCCATATGCAGCTCTTTGACCTTTGCTTGCTGGTGCATACAAACCAACATTACCAAATAAAGTAATATCCCGAGTTAGGTATTTTTGGGCACCCAGATAAACAGAAGCACCACCAAATCCATTGAGTCTTGCTCGCTCATCACTGTCTTGTCTGTCTTGGTCTTGTAGCATACGCTCTAAAGTGGCATTATTGCCATATACTGATGAGTCACCCAAATAAGTAAAAGTGCTTGAATTGACGCTAAGGCTGGGATTGACAGAACCACTGATACCAAATTTCAGACCATCTCTTAAGTTACGGTCAAGATAAACAGCATGTGCAGGTAAACTTGCCATAATCAACGAAACGCTGACGGCAAGTAGCCCAAGCTGTGTGGAAGTTTTTTTCATAAGTAATTGCTCCTTTTACTTACTTTTTGTTGGCTGTGATAGCTGGCGTAGTAGGATAAAGACAGACAAGAGATACAAAACCAGTCAAATTGTAAGGTAATATTACCTTATATAAACTTATGTTTCATATTTTATCTTTTTTATATCTTGTCGTTATTATAATGAAAAAAAATCCAAAAGCAATAGACTAAAGTTATAAAGTTATCATGGCGTGATTATTTCAATGATTATTTAAGGTTTCATTCAGACGCCTAAGATGTCAGCCATTTTATGATGACACGCATTCACCAACTGCCAAATCTGATGACCAATCACCATTCGCCCAACTTTTATCAAGATAACGCCCTTCTTTGGTCAAATACATTTGATATCGTCCTTGATATCAAATGTATTTGAAGCTATGGTCGATGTACTATCAAAATTTAGCCGTCAAACCTAAAGTCAGATTACGCCCCATCTGCGGTACAAACGGCAAAAATGAGTTGTGAATGTAGATTTGTTCATTAAGTAAATTATTCGCACGAATTGACAGCGTATAATCAATATTACAATATGCATTGTTATAATCTAAGCCAACATTGAGCAAATTATATCCTGCCGTTTTGTTTTCTGTGATATATCTTGGCTGCATCATCAAAGGGTTGTTATCACTGCCATAGTCGCTGATTCGGCAATGACTCTCATGGCGTTGGCAACCTTCTGGCTGCTTGAATTGAGGTTTAATGGCAACCGTTGAGGTGGCAACTTTATTTTGTGCAAACACATGGTTAAATTCTGCATTGGCAGACCAATGATCACCAAAATACCCTTGCCAACGAATGCCCAAGCGGCTGGGCGGTACTCTGGGTGCGTAAGTTGGATTTCGTGCCAAACGGTCATAATCCTCCTCGCCTGAGGTTGTTGTACCGTTTTTATAGACATTAATGGTTGTACTACAATCATTATTATCGTTAATTTGCCCCCACTGTTCAGGCGTTTTTAAGGCACAAGTCAATCCACTATCAGCATCATAATCACCATTATCATCAACGGTCATATCCTTGATATCATCATCAAAATAAACCCACTTTCTGCCAGCATACACAAGCTTACCTTTAATATCAGATAATGCACCAATTTTACCTTGCACCATATCACCAAAAAACATCACACTGTGATTGGCATTTGGCTGGTAAGTTAATGAACCCTCCACACCATAAAACTTAGCTGTCGTCTGATTATAGCGTCTTATGTATAAATTTCCTTCTTTGGCAATGGTCTCATTAAAGATATAGTTATCAAAATTGCTATAGTAAGTGCTTGCTTTATAGCTGACTTTATCTGCTGTATGCATAAAACCCAGCTCATAATTATCCGATTTTTCTTTGACCAAGTTTTTATTACCATGCTCAAAAGAGCTGGTCGCTAAATGTCCTCCTTGATAATAAAGCTCCATCGGTGATGGAATGCGTTCGTTATGTGAGTAAGTCAATGACAATCGATGATTTGGCGTAATATCCCATAAGGCACTGCCAGCGTAAGAGGTGGCATGTTGTTTATATGTCGTCAAATCAGGATGATCAGGTGCTTTTAGCTGTGCTTTACTTAAAAAATACTGCAAAGCATGGTCAAGTAAATGCTGGTCATATTCAATTGGTGTTTTTTGTCTTTCATGACGCATTGCCACCTTAAAAGTCATTTGATTTAGCTTTAGTTGCTCAAGTCCAAAAATACCAAGGCTTTTATTGGTATTTGGAACTAATAAGTAAGGACGGTATTGGTTAATGTTTTGACTTTGGGCTTTTTGCCATTCTGCCTCTGATTGAAAATAGCTTGGTAAATACGCCTCCCCTGCAGCAGATTTTTGGGTTTGATACCCAATACCCCAGATAAGCGTTTGGTCGGTGTATGATATAACTCCAAGCGACCATTAACGCCTTTTTTTGTAAAAATAGAGCTGGCATGACCCTTATCCACCGTTGTATCACGCTCAGAAGGTTTGTGATTGTTTGGGTCTTGCTCATTGCCAGCATCTTTTTCATCATGATAATAATCTGCATAAGTTAAGCTTAGCTTAATTTTATCCAAACCTTGAATAGGCCGATATACCTCGCCACGAATGTCGTAGCGATTGGTTTTCATATCAATCCAAGGCGAATGATGTTCATGATTGATGGGCACGCCCGTGGGATTATGCTCACCGATATGGTCTTCGTGGTTGTGGCGGCAATGCGTATGAGGATTGTCATCAATATCTGAATCTTCCATCAAATGAGGATAAATGGGTAAATAATAATTGGATTTTGTGATATTATGCCATTTGATAAAATGCTCTCGTTGGCTGTCGCAGTGGATATGCCCTGGGATACCATAACGATCTTTACGGTGGCTATAAGAAGCACCGATATGCCCATTATCATGAATATAAGACACGCCAATCATGCCAACGGTAGAGTTATTTGCACTACCTGGCACATAATCTAACATGCGATCTGCCTGAAAATGGGGAACTTGATAGTCATCAGCCTCTCGCTTTAAGCCCTCCACCCGAACCGCAATGCGATCTCCTACCCCAAAGCTCACCCCTGCAGTTGCAAGCTTTTCATGGTTGTTTGTGTTATATCGAAGCATCGTCTCGCCTTCGATTTTATCATGGATAGCACCACTAGGCATACGATTCGGGATACGGTCATCAACAACATTAATCACACCAGCTGGCGATGCCAAGCCATATAACAGCGTATCAGCACCACGAACAAGCTCAACTTTAGACGCTAAAAGTGTATCGGTCGCCACAACATGATCAGGCGATATTGATGACACATCAATCACATCAGTTCCATTTTGTAAAATCTTAAGACGCACACCCTCTTGCCCTCGCACAACAGGTGCAGATGAACCGCCACCAAAAGGGTTACTATGAATACCAAGCTCACCACTTAACGCATTGCCCAATGTTGCCGAACGATATTTTAATTTATCTTTTGAAAGCGTAAGATCACTGGATTGTTTTGAATCACTAAATACAAAACCTGTATTTTGGTTCGTTTGTGAGCTTACCAATACACCCTGTAAGGTGGTGGTTGGCTCTTCACCTAACTTAGTATTACCTGCTACCGCTGGCATCACAAAGGTGGCCAATATCGCACAAACAAGTGGTTTTTTTATCATGATACCCTCGGTTATGATATAACATAATTAAATAAAGCACATTATTATATAGCATATTTAAAAAATAACAATGATTTAATAAGAAAAGATACTTGAGCATCTGATTAGAACACTTTAATATTAATCCTACCATCTACCAATGCAAATGAGATCATATTTACCTTTATTGACTATTTGCCATAAAGATGAGAAGCATTGACCATTGTTCACAAACTCACAAACATTTGACCAAATAAGTTTTGGGCAACAAAAAAACAAGATTTGGTTATACGTATGTAAAAATAGCGTTAAGCTATAAATTTTTTTAATAATATATTATCAATGGTGATATTTGTAATAATTATTGCCTAATTCTTACAAACTTGTTTATAATAAGTAGAAATTAACCAAAAAGAGAATTATTATGATCAAGTTTATTGCTATTTTAAGCGTCGTAGCAATTGCATTAGCCCTATCGTCCACGCCTGTGATGGCAAAATACTACTTGTAGCGGCAAAAAGGGCGGAATTAGCCACTGCAGCGGTGGAAAATTCGTCTGTAAAGATGGCTCAATCAGTGCATCCAAAAAAGCATGTCAGTAAGGTGTGTTATGAAAAAGTTCTTAAAACGCCTTGGTATTATATTTGCTGTATTTTTTGGTATTATGGTGGTACTTGCCACCATCATTGAAACGCCTGAACAAGAAACCAAGAAAGAAGTTGAGCAAACAGACGAGCAGAAAACCGAGCAAGCCCCTCAGCAAGCAACCAATCAAAAGACTAAGCAAGAGACTGGGCCAAAAGCTGAAGCAAAGGCTAACAACGGGCCTAAAGCAAAGCCTGTCGTTAGTAAGCCCATATCTGAACACGCTTTTACAGAATACGACAAAGAAAACTACCCCAAAGTATACCAAAAATGGGGCAGTGATTGGATTGAAAGACTAGAAGCACACGAAAGGGCAGCGGCTGATAAAATTGCCAATTCTGATAATGCGTGTGATAGCATTAGTTTTATAGCTCTATCAGACGCAAAAAGTATTCCAAAACAAGAAATTGTTGTTTTTGTGGATTGTGCTAATGGTGAAAGATTTTTTGTATCAGATAAAGATTTAAATAAAGAGCTTAAATCTCAGTCCGAGCAGGCAATATCTGATAAAGTTGCATTATCAGAATGCCGAGAAATGGTAAAACGAGATGCTAAATATCCAGATAGCGTTGATTTTAAACTATTAGACACAAGTGTTCAAAAATCAAAAACCCATGGTAATGTCATTGTTACGACTAAATTTACCGCTAAGAATGATTTTGGGGCTGAGCTACCTTATACCGCCAAGTGCTTATTTACGCCTGATGGTAAAGTAGAGTTTGAATATATCAAGTAAACTATAATTAAAACCTTATCTAGACAGATTGAGTTTCAGCCTTTGTAAATACAGAAGCGGTGATTTTAGCAAATCATCGCCAAAGTTAATCAAACGAGCTATCATCAATCATTTTTTATCCAAGTGATTATTTACCCCAAATAAAAACACCCCAAAATATTTTGGGGTGTTTGTCCAATCAAAGCTAAGCTATCTTAAGATTACTTACGCTTTTTGCGTTGAATGGCATGAATGGCTCTGCCATCTGCCGATAAAGCAGCTTCATGTACCGCCTCAGAAACCGTCGGATGAGCAAAAGTCATCAGCTGCAGATCTTCGATACTAGAAACAAATTCCATGGCAATCATGCCTTGGTGGACAATATCACCTGCACCAACTGATACAGCATGCATACCCAATAAACGGTCAGTTTTGGCATCAGCCACCACTTTAATCAAGCCAACGCCCTCACCTTGTGCTAATGCACGACCATTGGCAGATAAGCTAAATGAGCCTGTTTTCACTTCATAACCTTGTTCGGTGGCAGCTTGCTCAGACAGACCTACCCACGCAATCTCAGGATGGGTATAAATCACACTGATGATGGTGTCATAGTTGACTTGGGCTTTTTCGCCATGAATGCGTTCAACAGCCATCATGCCCTCTTCCATCGCTTTGTGGGCAAGCATCGGACCACGAACCAAATCACCGATAGCATAAACGCCGTCTAGGTTGGTTTTACATTGGTCATCAACCGCTACCAAACCACGCTCGGTAAGCTCAATGCCACAATTTTCTGCCAACAGCTTTTCACTATAAGCACGACGACCTACGCACACAATGAGCTTATCAAAGGTATCTGTTTGAGTTTCACCTTTAACATCAGTGGTTACGATCACTTGACCATCTTTTACCTCAGCACCTGTCACTTTGGTATCAACACGGATATCAAGGCCTTGTTTTTTAAGTAGCTTCGCTGCTTCTTTTGAGATGTCTTTGTCAGCGACTGCCAAAAATTCTGGCATGGCTTCATAAACCACAACCTCTGCACCCAAACGACGCCAAACCGAGCCAAGCTCAAGCCCAATCACACCAGCACCAATCACACCCAAACGCTTCGGAACCTCAGCAAATTCCAACGCACCTGTTGAGTCAACGATATACTCGCCATCAGTTTTGGCAACAGGAATCTCAATTGGGACAGAGCCTGCCGCTAGAATCACATATTTGGCAGTAATGGTACTTTCATCGCCCTCAAGTGGTGTAAATTTTACTTGTTTTTCAGCACCTTTACCATCAACCAATGTACCCCAGCCTTGTAACCAGTCAACGCCATT
>NZ_KV796834.1:49264-115408 GCF_001809255.1 Moraxella sp. HMSC061H09 | reverse complement strand
CCCTTCAAAAGACCTGCCACGCCTTGGGTTAGCCCCTTGACGATACTGTCTTTACGCTCAAGCATCTTGGCAATGTCAATATTAACATCACCTGTTGTGATACCGTGGTCAGTCAATTCATGCTTGGTCGCCTCAAAGCGGTGTGAGCTGTCAAGTAAGGCTTTTGATGGGATACAGCCCACATTTAGGCAAGTACCACCAAGAGCAGGTTCGCCTTTATGTACACGCTTTTCGATACAAGCAACACTAAAGCCCAGCTGTGCCCCACGAATCGCTGCTTCATAGCCACCAGGACCGCCACCAATTACAACTAAATCATAAGAATTTTTCATCATATTCTCTTTTTTTCTCTATGTTAAAAACACACAAAGAATTGTCAGAACGCCTCCAACAATCCTTTGCAAAAACCATCTGTCAAACCTTATAGGTCAAGTAGTAGCATTGATGGATCTTCAATCAACTCCTTAATTGTCACTAGGAATTGAACTGCTTCTTTGCCATCAATCAAACGGTGATCATAAGATAACGCAAGATACATCATCGGTAGGATAACAACTTCGCCATCAACTGCCATTGGACGCTCATTGATTGCATGCATGCCCAAAATTGCAGTTTGTGGTGGGTTGATGATTGGTGTTGATAACAATGAACCAAACACACCGCCATTGGTAATGGTAAATGTACCGCCAGTCATCTCCTCAATGCTCAGTTTACCATCACGCGCCTTAGTTGCATAATCACGAATGCCCGCCTCAACATCTGCCATACTCATGCGATCAGTATCACGCAGCACTGGCACAACCAAGCCACGATCACTTGATACCGCCACACCCACATCATAATAGCCATGATAAATGATATCGCTACCATCAATCGATGCATTCACTGCTGGGAAACGCTTCAAGGCTTCGGTGGCAGCCTTAACAAATAATGACATAAAGCCAAGTTTAACGCCATGACGCTTCTCAAAACGATCTTTGTATTTGGCACGCAAATCCATCAACGGCTTCATATTAACTTCATTAAATGTCGTCAACATCGCAGTTTCTTGAGTGGCTGACAATAGTCGTTCAGCGATACGCTTACGCAGACGAGTCATCGGCTCACGCTTTTCGATACGCTGACCAACAGCTGTGGCAATCACTTGACCGTTATCAGCTTTTAGGGTAGGGTTAATCATATCAGATTTGGTCACCCGACCGCCACGCCCTGAGCCTTGAACATCAGCAGGATTAACACCAGTTTCTTTGGCGGCTTTTCTGACTGCTGGGCTGTGATCTTTATATTCAGCTTCTGATGTTGCTGATTCATCTTTTGGTTGTACTGGTGCTGCAACCGATGCTGGATCAATGGTTGTGCCTTTATCAGCTTCGTCTTTTGACAGCTCACCATCTTTTGATGGTGCTTCACCTGCTGGTGCTGACGCACCCGCCTCAAAAATTGCAACCACTTCTGCCGATAATACGGTATCATCCACATTCTTAACGATACTGGTAATCACACCATTGTCAGGCGCAACAATCTCCAAAACTACTTTATCAGTCTCAACTTCAGCCAAAAGTTGGTCACGGCTAACGGCTTCACCTTCAGCAACATGCCATTCAACGATCGTACCATCTTGTACTGATTCTGGAAATACAGGGGCTTTAATTTCAGCCATAATAAACTCCTTCAAGTTTATAAATCAAAATATGTTATTTTAAATACTAAATGTTATTAGCCAAAACGCACACGGCACTTTGGCTAATGAATGTTACTTCAAGGCTTCCACTGTCACACCCAAGGCTTCAGCAATCAAAGCTTTTTGTTGTTCGGTGTGCAGTTTTGGTGAGCCTGTCGCAGGTGCAGCAGCGGCAGGACGCGCCGAAGGTGTAATAATTTTTGCCTTCGTTGGTGCAGGTACTACCATACGGAATAGCTCAGGTGCTAAGTAATACCAAGCACCTTGATTCAGCGGCTCTTCTTGTGCCCACATGATTTCTTCTAAGTTTGGATACTTGTCAATTTCAGCCAAGATGCGTTCTTCAGGCAACGGATACAGCTGCTCAATACGAACAATAGCGATATGCTCTTGACCCAGTTTGCGACGCTGATCGAGCAAATCATAATACACTTTACCGCCACAAAGTACCAAGCGTGTCACCTGCTCATGATTGATTGAATCAATTTCAGGCAAGACAGTTTCAAATTTGCCCGATGCCAATTCTTCTAAATTAGAGGTTGCAAGTGGATGTCTAAGCAAGCTCTTAGGCGACATCACAATCAATGGTTTGCGGATTGGGCGTACTACCTGACGGCGTAAGGCATGGAAAATCTGTGCTGGCGTTGTTGGCGTAATGACCTGCATATTATCCTCAGCACACAGCTGCAAGAAACGCTCCAGACGCGCTGATGAATGCTCAGGACCTTGACCCTCAAAACCATGAGGTAAAAGCATCGTCAAACCACAAACACGCTGCCATTTGGTTTCACCAGATGAAATAAACTGATCGATCACCACCTGTGCACCGTTCACAAAGTCGCCAAACTGTGCTTCCCAAATAATCAATGCATTCGGCACTGTGGTGGCATAGCCATATTCAAAAGCCAATACCGCCTCTTCTGATAGCAGTGAATTATAAGTGGCAAAGCGTGCTTGGTCTTTGGTGATATGTTGCAGAGGAATATACATACTGCCATCATTCATATTATACAGTTCTGAATGACGATGTGAGAATGTGCCACGACCGACATCCTCGCCTGTAATACGCACCAATGAACCTTCAGCAGCAAGGCTAGCATATGCCAAAGTCTCAGCAGCGCCCCAGTTAAGAGGTTCTTCACCAGTTTGCATCGCCAAACGCTGCTCAACGACTTTCGCCACTTGACGCTGCAGGGTAAACCCTTCAGGGATTTTTGCCATCGCACGACCATAGGATTTGAGCTTTTCGATATCGACGCCCGTTTCCCAGTCGTCTTGCAAATCGTGACCTAAATAAGGCTTCCAATCAACGAACAGTTCAGTATTTGGCTCGCTGACCAAACCGCCTGCAACAAACTCACCACGATCCAATAGTTCACGATAGTCATCTTCAAGCTTGGCACCCTGCTCATGAGTAATGATACCCTCTTGAACCAATTGCTCAACATATTGGGCACGCGTGGTCGGTAGTTTTTTGATGACTGCATACATCAAAGGCTGTGTCGCAGATGGCTCGTCAGATTCGTTATGACCATTACGGCGATAACAGAAAATATCTAGCATAACATCTTTGCCAAATTCACGGCGGTAATCCACAGCCAATTGAGAGGCAAATACGACCGCTTCAGGGTCATCGCCATTGACATGCAAAATCGGTGCATGAACCATTTTGGCAACATCAGTACAATACTCTGTCGAGCGAGCGTCTTCAATACGAGAAGTGGTAAAGCCAACTTGGTTATTGATGACAATATGAACCGTACCGCCAGTCTTATAGGCGCGTGTTTGAGACATTTGGAAAGTCTCTTGGTTAACACCCTGACCTGCCAGTGCGGCATCTCCATGCACCACCAAAGGCAAAACCGTACTGTTATCAATTTGTAAGCCATATTTTTCAGAACGGCGTGCTTGGCGTGCTCTTACCGAACCTTGAAGCACGGGAGAGACAATCTCAAGGTGTGATGGGTTAAATGCCAATGCCAAGTGCATCTCACCGCCTGGTGTCATGACATTAGATGAAAAACCATTGTGATATTTTACATCCCCTGAACCATTAACAGGCTGCACTTTACCATCAAATTCATCAAACAAATCGCTTGGTTTTTTGCCCAAAATATTGACCAAAAGATTCAAACGGCCACGGTGTGCCATACCAATGACAACCTCTTTTGAGCCATGAGTACCTGCGCGTTGTACCATCTCATGCACTGCAGGAATGAAGCTTTCGCCACCTTCTAGGCCAAAACGCTTGACACCTGTATATTTACGAGCTAAGTATTTTTCCAAACCTTCAGCCGCTGTTAGACGCTCTAGAATTTCTAATTTTTTATCTTTGTCAAATTTGATATGGCCGTGATTTGACTCGATATAATTTTCGATCCAACGCTTTTCAACCCCCTGAAAAACATGCATATATTCATAACCAATGCTTTGGCAATACACACGCTCTAAGATTTCGATAATTTCACGCAATTTAGCTTCTGATTTCCCAATCGCCAAATCATTGGTTGGAAATGTGGTGTCCAAATCTGACTCCGCCAACCCATGAAATGCCAAAGTCAAATCCTCAACCTCTGGACGCGGATGTAGCCCCAATGGATCAAGATTTGCCTTGCGATGACCACGGCGACGATAGGCAGAAATTAATGCCTGCACCGCCATTTGTTTAGGATGATGCTCGACAGATGAGTCGCTTGATTTTGCGGTCAATCCTGATTGGTTGCGTGCCAACAATAAAAACTGCTCTTTGATTGCATTGTGTGGTGCATCATCATCTTGACGATAAGTAGCAAAATAATCTTGCCACTCTTTGCTCACACTTTGGCTGTCTGCCATATATTGTTCATACAGTGCTTCGACATAGGCTGCACTGTCTGCCGCCAATTCGGTGTTTGCAAAGGCCACCGTATCTTTACTACTGTTTGTCATTCGTTTTTCGCCATTTTATTAAAAAAGTTGATGTGCCATGCTCTTGACAACCATGGCTGTCAATCTGTATCAAAACTGACACATAGGTATGCATAGTGTACGCCATTTGGATAAAGATAACAAGGGTGATAATTACCCTAAAATACAATTATCCTTATAAAGCCAAAAAAGCGTAGATACTTTTACCTGAGTATAAACTTACGATCACCAAGGCTAATTTTTAGTGTTATATGCAACAATGGATAACATTATTAAGATTTATTTCATTTTATCAAAATACTATCAAAGATACGCATGCCCTGATATGGCGATCTTAGTGATACCAATATAAAAAGCCGCACCCAGCGATACGGCTTTTTATAGATTTAAAATATGCTTAAAGTTTGATTATCCTGCTTGATCTAAAAGCATATTACGAATATGACCGATGGCTTTGGTTGGGTTTAACCCCTTGGGGCAAACGCTGACACAGTTCATAATACCACGGCAACGGAATAAGCTAAATGGGTCATCTAAGCGAGCCAAACGAGCTTGGGTGTCGGTATCACGACTATCAATAATAAAACGATAGCCATTTAATAATGCAGATGGGCCTAAGAATTTATCAGGATTCCACCAAAATGATGGGCAAGCCGTTGAACAGCACGCACACAAGATACACTCGTAAAGACCGTTCATTTTTTCACGCTCTTCTGGTGATTGCAATCGCTCTTTAGGCGGTGCAGGCTGGTTATTAATTAAATATGGATGAACTTTTTCATACTGTTCATAAAATTGGTTCATATCCACAACCAAATCTTTAATCACAGGCAACCCTGGTAAAGGTCGGATGGTGATTTTGTTTGGCAAAGTATTCATATTAATCAAGCATGCCAAACCATTTTTGCCATTGATATTCATACCATCAGAGCCACAAATACCCTCACGGCACGAGCGGCGGAAAGTTAAGGTTTCATCTTCACGCTTTAGGCGAAGTAAAACATCAAGCAACATACGGTCTGAATCTAGTAATTCAACGGTATATGACTGCATATAAGGGGCATTATCTTTGTCTGGGTCATAGCGATAAATCTCTACGATACGGGTGCCTCGACTCATGATTTTTCTCCAGTAATAATTTGGATAGGATTGGCGTCACGCCAACCCTCCGATATTTGGCTTAGGGTGATTAGAAAGTCCGAACACGCGGCACACAATAATCAACCGTCAATGGCTGCTTACGAACTGGCTTATACACAACTTTATTACCCTCTGAATACCAAATTGTGTGCTTCATCCATTCGCTATCATTACGGCCAAGTGGTGCTGGCTCATAATCTGCTGGATGCTCATAATCAACCACCATATGTGCACCACGACATTCGTGACGCAGAGACGCAGAAATCATAGTTGCTTTTGCAACTTCATATAAGTTTGCTACCTCAAGTGCCTCAATACGGGCGGTATTAAAGACAGCTGATTTATCTGCCAAATGGATTTGCTCAACTTTTGGGGCAAGTGCCATGATTTTTTGTACACCTTCATCCATCAGTGCCTGAGTACGAAACACGCCAGCATGAGACTGCATGGTATTACGAATCTCATCAGCAACCTCTTGGGCATTGTAGCCTTCGGTAGAGTTTTGTAGCTTATCAAGACGAGACTGGGTAAAATCTAGCACCCGTGGATTAAGCGGCTTATAATTACGCCCCGTTTGGTTAAATTCATCAATGATGTGCTGACCTGCTGCACGACCAAACACCACCAAATCAAGCAGTGAGTTAGTACCTAAGCGGTTGGCACCATGAACAGATACACACGCACACTCACCAATGGCATAAAGACCTTTAACAATGCGACCTTCGGTATATAGACCCTGTTCATCAACAGGACCTTCTAGGTTTGGTACAGTAACCTGACCGTGAATGTTGGTTGGAATACCACCCATCATATAATGGATAGTCGGCACAACAGGCACAGGTTCTTTGGTAATATCCACATTACCAAAGTTTTTGCTAATCTCAAACACTGACGGCAAGCGCTTCATCAGCGTAGCAGCACCTAAGTGCGTCATGTCCATGACAATGTAATCACCATTGGGACCACAACCACGACCCTCTTTAATCTCTTGGTCCATAGAGCGAGAGACGAAATCACGAGGGGCCAAATCTTTTAGAGTTGGGGCATAACGCTCCATGAATGCTTCGCCATGCTTATTGCGTAAAATTGCACCCTCACCACGACAGCCTTCGGTCAATAGGACGCCAGCTCCTGCCACACCTGTTGGGTGAAATTGCCAAAATTCCATGTCTTGCAAAGGAATGCCAGCACGCACCGCCATGCCCAAGCCATCTCCTGTATTAATATAAGCATTGGTTGATGCTTTAAAGATACGACCTGCACCACCTGTTGCTAATACTGTGGTATTGGCTTGGAAAACCGAAATATTACCTGTTTCTTGGTCTAGGGCGATCACGCCATTAATATTACCTTCATCATCTTTAATCAAGTCGAGCGCAATCCACTCCACAAAAAACTGTGTGCCTTTTTCAAGATTTTTTTGGTATAAGGTATGCAAAAGCGCATGACCTGTACGGTCGGCGGCAGCACACGCACGAGGCACAGGTTTTTCGCCATAATTTGAGCTGTGACCACCAAATGGGCGCTGGTAAATCGTACCATCTGCGTTACGGTCAAAGGGCATGCCCATGTGTTCTAGCTCATAAACGACCTTAGGTGCTTCACGGCACATATATTCAATGGCATCTTGGTCACCTAACCAGTCAGAGCCTTTGACGGTATCATAAAAATGAAAATGCCAGTTATCAGGACTCATATTACCCAAAGATGCACCGATACCACCTTGGGCTGCAACGGTATGTGAGCGAGTGGGGAAAACTTTGGTAATGACAGCGACTTTCATACCACCATTGACTAATTGCAATGACGCACGCATGCCTGAACCACCACCGCCAACGATGACGGCATCAAAGTTTAGCGTTGGGATATTATTAATTGTGTTATCTTGGTTTGTTGCCATGTTAATTCCTAATGATTGCATATTGCATTTGGTATTCGTATGTTGAAGCTTTGGTTAATTACCAAAAAATCATCACGCCCCAAAACAGATAGACCAAAACAGCGATAATGACCAAAGATTGGATGACCAAACGCAAACCTGATGATTTGACATAATCCGTCAAAACCGTCCACATGCCCACCCATGCGTGAAATACCAATGATAAAATCGCCACCAAGCTAAATAGCTTCATTGGTAGACTTAGCATAAAGCCTTGCCAGCTTTCAAAATTCACATCATTGAATAGGAAAAAGCCTACCATAACAACGCTATAAACTGCTAAGACAACCGCACTAATACGCTGTAAAATCCAATCTCGTGAACCTGAACCTGTCAAGCCAGTCGCACTTTTAATACCAGAATTATTTCTCATTAGAACATCACCCATACAAACGATGCGACAATCAGTACAGCCGCGATTACAAAACTAATCACCGCAGCAGTACGCCCAGATTTAAGCTCTTCATTCATGCCAGCATCAGCAAGCAAATGCTTGATACCCATAACAAAATGGTAAGCGGTTGCCGCCACAAAAATCCATGCCACAAAACGCAGGGCGATATTGTTAAATACAGCAGCAAAACTATCAGCTGATGATAATGAAGTTTGAAGAATACACAACATGACAGGCACAAGCAAAAACAGCACAATGCCTGACACACGATGCAAAATAGAAGCCATAGCAATCGGTGATTTTGAGTTCACCGCAATCACTTGGCTTAATGGTAGGTTAATCGGTCGGTTGCTTTTCACAGCGGGCATCCTTATCTAATTTACGCCGAAAAATGGCAAGGAGTAGCTGGCTGGCTTATCAATCGGGCAGTAGATACATAGGTAAATACGCAAAAAATACCGCCCAATCAATTCTCACAACTCATCACAGGTCATGAGCTTTCAGCGAGCACCACAAAAAAATGCACAATCTTATCACGATAACCAATCACCAAACCATCAAAATTTCATGGTCTTATTATAGAGTCAATGTGTACTTATCAACAACGACTTATCATTAAAATTGATTGGTAGAAGCTTAATTTTCTGATAACTACGATTGATTATCGTTTAGAAAAATGCGAACATAAATGACCTAAATTATAAAACGCTTACTCAATAATTACAAACAAAATCCCAAACTTTGTGCAAAATTTCCGAAATTTTTCCAAAAAATACCTCACAAATGCGTGAATTAATTGTTACAAACAGTGTCAGGCTTTGAAAATTGCTTGCCAAGTAAGCAAATTGCCCCTAAAATCCAAGTTGAGCCAGTGGGTGAATGTTCACTAATTTTGTTCTTGATACGAAAAAGTCTTGTAACTTTATCAAAGTTTTTGTATTATCCAATTTTGTATTATCCAAAAGGTTCACTATTGATCGTGCCTACATGCAGATATGAATATATAACAAAACAAGGACGCCACACGATTTGGGCTAATGGCTTAGCCAATTTGTGTGAAATTATTCATCTGATTGTATTTGTATCTTATATGGTGCTAGCACCCACAAGGAAGTATGGTGACTGTTGTCATGTACAATACAAGGTTTTCAGATGATTTTAACCATAGATGAGGTCAATTATGTCAAAGAAAGTTACTCTTACCGTTGACGGTACCGAATACGACATGCCCGTGCTGGAGAGCACTTTGGGTCGTCCAGTACTGGACATTAGTGCTGTTGCCAAAGCAGGTTTATGGACTTATGATCCTGGCTTTATGGCGACTGCACCAGTAGAATCTGCCATCACTTTTATTGATGGTGAAAAAGGCGAGCTTTTACATCGTGGCTATGCCATTGACGACTTAGCATCCAAGGCTGAGTATTTAGAAGTTTGTTATGCGTTATTATACGGCGATTTGCCCAACGCCGAACAAAAACAAGCATTTTATCAACGCATCTCTGATCATATGTCTGTACACGATCAGTTGCGTAAATTCTTTGAGGGTTTCCGCCGTGATGCTCACCCAATGGCAATCATGGTTGGCGTGGTGGGTGCACTGTCAGCGTTCTATCACAACCATTTGGATATCTCCGATGCTGAGCATCGTGACAATACTGCCGTGGATTTGATTGCAAAAGTACCAACCCTTGCTGCGATGAGCTATAAATACTCAATCGGCGAGCCATTCATGTATCCACGCAAAGATTTTAGCTATGCTGAAAACTTCTTGTATATGATGTTTGCCACACCAGGTGAACCAGATTATAAAGTCAATCCTGTGCTTGTCAAAGCGATGGATAAAATCTTTACCCTACACGCTGACCACGAACAAAACGCATCCACTTCTACCGTACGCTTGGCAGGCTCAACAGGTGCCAACCCATACGCATGTATCGCAGCGGGTATCGTAGCACTTTGGGGACCATCGCATGGCGGTGCTAACGAAGCTGTTCTTGAGATGCTTGATGAAATCGGCTCTGTTGAACATGTCGAAGAATTTATGGAAAAAGTTAAGCGTAAAGAAGTCAAATTAATGGGCTTTGGTCATCGTGTCTATCGCAACTTTGATCCACGCGCCAAAGTCATGAAAGAGACATGTGATGAGGTTTTGGGCGCTTTGGGCATCAATGATCCTAAACTCGAGCTTGCGATGAAACTTGAAAAAATCGCCCTAGAAGATCCGTATTTTGTTGAGCGTAAACTCTATCCAAATGTTGACTTCTACTCTGGCATCATCCTAAAAGCCATCGGTATCCCAACCTCAATGTTTACCGTAATCTTTGCCTTGGCGCGTACTGCTGGCTGGATTGCTCACTGGACAGAAATGCACTCAGAGTCTTTTAAAATCGGTCGTCCACGCCAGCGTTACACTGGCGAGACGCATCGTGAGTTCGTACCTGTGGACAAACGTAAATAATCCGCTTTATACGGATTTACTATAAAAATTTCCCCAAGTGATCGCTTGGGGAAATTTTTTGTGTTATAGATATCATCATCCCTAGCACCATACTGACCAAATCGCCAGAGTGTAAATCCTAGCAAGAAAGTGTTACACACAAATACTGGTCCTACCCAAAAGCATGGGTTTATAATAATACGATCAATCACCACCAAGGAGCCTGACATGATCATCAACAAACCTCTGCTTGCCATCGCTTTTGCTACTGCCTTGAGTGCTTGTAGTCAGCCCACCGCTGGCACTGAGCAAACAGCTGCACTAAGCACACAAAATGCACAAGAGACGCAGCACGCAGCACACGCCCATCACGATACCAGCATGCCGATGGCTGCACACACCAGCGAGTACATGCAGTCGATGAACACCATGCACGATGCGATGATGGCAGCTGCCACCAAAGCTCATGCCGATGTCGCTTTCGTTGAAGGGATGATCCCGCATCACCAAGGGGCGATACAGATGGCACAGATCGAGCTAAAATACGGCAAAGATGCCGCCATGCGTAAGCTTGCCCAAGACATCATCGATACACAACAAACCGAGATTGAATTTATGCAAAATTGGCTGACTACCGCCCAAGATAAAGATGCCATCGATGCCAATAGCGAGCACGCCAAAGCCTATCTTAGCGACATGAGTATACATGATGCGATGATGACAGGGGTACATCACGAAGATGCTGACATCGCCTTTGCCCAAGGGATGATTCCGCATCACCAAGGGGCGATACAGATGGCACAGATCGAGCTAAAATACGGCAAAGATGCCGCCATGCGTAAGCTTGCCCAAGACATCATCGACGCCCAAAACCCAGAGATTGCACTGATGAAACAGTGGCTCGGCAGTCGTGGTATCAGCCAATAATCAAACAAAAAACCCATCAAGCAATCACGCTTGATGGGCTTGGCAAGTCAGATGAGCGAATTATTTACCCAATCCTGCCTGCTGTAACAGCGCACCAAAGCTGCCCATCGTTTTGGCAGGTTTGGCGGTAGATTTTGGTTTGTCTTGGCGAGCAGGTTTGCGATCTGCTTTGGGCTTATGATTTGCCGATTTGTCTGCTTTATCCGCCTTGGCTGACTGATTAGCTTTGGCAGATTTTTCAGATTTCATACTAAAGCCAATACGCCCACGCACTTCATCCACCGAAATAACCCGAACTGTAACAATATCTTGAGGCTTAACAACATCAGCAGGGTTGGTCACAAAACCATCTGATAGCTCTGAGATATGCACTAAGCCATCTTGATGCACGCCAACATCGACAAAACAGCCAAAAGCGGTCACATTGGTCACGACACCCTCAAGGGTCATACCTACTTTTAAGTCTTTGATTTCATTAACATCATCACGAAACTTGGCAGTACGAAACTCTCCACGAGGGTCATGTGCAGGTTTGGCAAGCTCATTTAAAACTGTTGCCAATTGGCTAAAATTATCCGAGCTGTCATTAAGCGCTTTGGTCAAGCTCTCATTGCCCAACACCTCATCTAGTGATTTACCATGCTGAGTTAAAATTTCATATACCAATCCGTAGCTTTCAGGGTGGACACCAGTAGCGTCCAGTGGTTCATCACCCTCTTTGATACGCAAAAACCCTGCTGCTTGCTCAAAAGTTTTGACGCCCAAGCGTGGTACATTTTTTAGTGCTTCACGGTTAGTAAAAGCACCATGTGCACGACGATACTCAACAATTTGTTGGGCAACATTTTTATTAAGCCCTGAGATATGAGCTAAAATTGCAGGGCTTGCGGTATTGACATCTACCCCCACCGCATTGACACAGTCTTCGGTTACCTTGTCTAAACTGCTTTCAAGCTCAGTTTGATTGACATCGTGCTGATACTGACCGACGCCGATCGCTTTTGGCTCAACCTTGACCAATTCTGATAACGGATCTTGTAAGCGGCGTGCAATCGACACAGCACCACGCACCGACACATCCAAATCAGGCAACTCTTGGGAGGCGATTTCGCTGGCTGAATAAACCGATGCACCCGCCTCTGAGACCACCAATGCCTGAGTAGATAAAGAAGCTTCACGAATGATTGATTTCACCAGCTCTTCACTTTCTCGGCTGGCAGTACCATTACCAATAGCGACCAATTCAACCTGATGCGTCTTAATCAGCGTCTCAATGCGATCTTTGGCTTCGGCCAGTTTATGGTGCGGCTTAAAAGGATAGACCGTATCAGTTGCCAACACCTCACCCATGCCATCAATCACCGCCATCTTGACGCCATGACTATAGCCCGGATCCACCCCCAAAATCGCCTTACGACCCGTTGGAGCAACCATAAGTAGATGCTTGAGATTCTCTGCAAAAACAGCGATGGCATCCGCCTCTGCTGCCAAGCGACGCTCGGTTAAGAGGCGGTGCTCAATCTGTGAACGCCACTTAACCAGCCAAAGTTTTTTGGCGGTCTCGGTCAAAAATTCACCATTAGCAGCTTTTGGGTCAATCTCAAAATGACGCATGATCATCTCAATAAATGGTTCATCTTCACCATCAACATGTAACACCAATACATTTTGTTGACGCCCACGCAACATAGCAAGCAGGCGGTGATTTGATAGCTTGGCAAATGGTTCGGTATGCTCAAAATAGTCTTTGAATTTTTCGCCCGCTTCACGCTTTTCTTCACCGATTAATTCAGAGCGAATGCTTGCCGTGGCATTAAATCCAGTGCGTACCTTGTCCAATAAGTCCAATGCTGTCGCCCATTCATCCAAAATAATCGCCTGAATGCCGACGATTTGTTTATCAAAATCACCAAAATCAGCCTCGAAAGTTTCGCCTTTATCATCGGTCAGCGTCTCAGGTGATACATAGCCCTCAAGTGCTTCTGCTGGGCTTTGACCTGCCAAAACAGCATGTGCAATTGGTTCAAGTCCTGCCAATTTTGCGCGTGCAGCCACAGAGCGACGGCGTGGACGATAAGGCTGATAAATCTCTTCAAGCTCAAGCTTGGTTGAGGCGGTATTCACCCGTTCAGCAAGCTCATCCGTCATGACATTTTGAGCGGCCAACAAACCTAGGATTTTTTGGCGGCGTGCTGCCAAATCTCGCTCAATGATGAGTGATTTTTCAAGTTCACGCAAAATCTCATCATCTAGGCCGCCAGTATGCTCTTTGCGATAGCGAGCAATAAAAGGAACGCTTGCCCCTTCATCATAAAGTCTAGCAAATACTTCAACCTGAGTGCTTTTGATGGCATGCGTTGCAGCAAGTTTGGCATAAATGGCTTGATGGTCGATTTGAATGTCGGTATCAGTCGTTGTGTTGGTCATAAGGATTCTTTTAATTACGCCGATTGGCAGGAAATGTTTACCTATTATACCAACTTTCACTCAAAACACCAAAGCCCAGCGCTCAAAGTCTACCGACAGCCTTTAAAATATCCTTTAAAATACCATCAAAACTTTCAGGCAGTTTTGACCAAATCTCAAAGAAAATTAACATAAAACTAGTGACATTTTACTGTGCAATATTGTACACTAAGACTATTGAGCCGACTTGATACAGTCGGTATATGATGATAAGGAAGATGATATGACAGACATATTAGATACGATGACGCACCGTATTTTGGTGGTAGATGACGATGCTCGGCTACGAACACTGTTGCAACGCTTTTTGGAAGATGATGGTTATGTGGTGCGTGTTGCACATGATGGTAAGCAGATGGATAAACTCATCGCGCGTGAGATGTTTTCTTTGATTGTTTTAGATTTAATGCTCCCTGACGAAGATGGCATCGCAATTTGTAAGCGTCTGCGTGCAGAAAATTCAAGCATTCCCATCATCATGCTCACCGCCAAAGGCTCTGATGCGGATCGCATTGCAGGACTTGAAGCAGGTGCTGATGACTATTTGCCAAAACCGTTTAACCCAAAAGAGCTGCTTGCACGTATCAAAGCGGTATTGCGTCGCCAAAATAGAGAACTGCCAGGCGCCCCAAGCCAACAAGTAGAAGTGGTAGAGTTTGGACCTTGGACACTGGATTTATCCACACGCACTCTCAAACGAGATGGTAATGTCGTTACCTTAACTACTGGTGAGTTTAGTGTTTTAAAAGCTTTGGTTCAGCACCCAAGAGAGCCTTTGACTCGTGATAAGCTCATGAATCTTGCGCGTGGTCGTGAGTGGGGTGCGATGGAGCGTTCTATTGATGTTCAGGTATCTCGCCTACGCAGATTGATCGAAGACAATCCTTCTCAAGCTCGCTATATCCAGACGGTTTGGGGCGTGGGCTATGTATTTGTGCCAGATGGTGCTGAAGGCTGATTAGCACATATGCCATAATGGGACAGTTTCGTCCCATCTTTATTTCATTGATAAGTCAAAATAACCATGAGACCGATTCATCAAATTCCAACCACGCTTGTTACAGGCTTTCTTGGTGCTGGCAAAACCACGCTCATCAACGCCCTAATTACTCATAAATCCCACCAAAGATGGGCGCTACTGCTGAATGAATTTGGTCAAATTGGTATAGACAGTGCGCTTGTGACCGATGATGACATCGCCATCAAAGAAGTTAATGGCGGCTGCATCTGTTGCACAGGTCAACTGCCCTTGCAAGTTGCACTTGTCAGGCTCATTAATGAGCATCATCCTGATCGCCTAATTATTGAGCCGACAGGGCTTGCACACCCCAATGAGCTGTTAGATCAGCTGTCTGAACCACATTGGCAAACCACGCTTACGCTCAATGCCGTCATCTGTGTACTCAGCGCACCTCAGTGGCAACAAGAAAAATATCGCACTCATGATGGCTATATTGCCCATGTGCGTCACGCTGATATTGTTGCCATCAATCGCCATGATACACTCACAGATCATGAACGGCAGGCTTTAAGAGCGTGGATCAAAAGCATCAATGAGCATGCTGTCATCATCGATGAGGCACCTTTAAACCAAGAAATTGCTGAAATATTATTAACCACGCCACATAACGCTCAAAAGACGACTTGGCGGATTCGTTTGACAGCGTCAAACTCAATGATAACTCAAGCCACCGACAAAACTGCCAAGGAGTTAAATGATTTACCTTATCGGTATCATGAGCGACGAGCAGCACATCAAGTGGGCGGGTGGCGACTGCCTAGCACATGGCAATTTGATAGTTATCATCTACAAAAGTGGCTGTTATCTCGTCCGAATTATTTACGCATCAAGGGGGTTGTGCATACTTTAGAAGGCTGGCTTTTAATCAATATTACCCCCGAGAGTATCAATATCACAGACACCACCGCCCGAGATCACAGTAAGATTGAGCTGATATTTGAGGAAAAAAATGCCAAAGATGATGACTGTTGGCAAGTTTGGGATCGTGAATTGATGGATTTGGCGTAAACTGTGCATGACACTACTTAATAACAAGCAAAATTAATAACGAGCAAAAAAATACCTTGCATCAGCAAGGCATTTTAAGTATTGATATCATTAGCCATAATGGGCGTATTTTGGATCTGCCGCTGCTGTAAATAGCACATCAGTCGATGAATTAAGTGCCGTTTCGGCAGAGTCTTGTACCACGCCGATGATAAAGCCGATAGCAACCACTTGCATGGCGATATCATTTGGAATGTTAAATAAATTACACGCCAAAGGAATCAATAAAAGCGATCCGCCCGCCACGCCAGAAGCGCCACACGCTGACAAACTGCCGACAATCGCCAACAGTACCGCTGCACCAAAGCTAACCTCAATCCCTAAAGTGTGTGCTGCCGCCAAGGTTAAAATATTAATGGTAATCGCAGCACCCGCCATATTAATCGCCGAACCCAAAGGAATACTTACCGAATAAGTATCTTCGCTTAGACCCAATTTGCGTGCAAGGTTCATATTTACAGGGATATTCGCTGCTGATGAGCGTGTAAAAAATGCCGTCACACCAGACTCACGCAAGCAGGTGAATACTAAAGGATAAGGATTTTTGCGTGTCATCACCGCAACGATGATGGGATTCATCACCAAAGCAATAAACAGCATCGAGCCGACCAGTACCGCCAATAATCGTGCATAGCCCACCAGTGCTTGAATACCAGTTTCTGCCACAGTTGACGCCACCAGACCCAAAATCCCAAACGGTGCCAACGCAATAATCCATTTAACCACACTGGTTACCGCCATACCCAAATCTGACACCACGTGCAAAGTGGTCTCTGTGACATGGCGAAGCGCAAGACCAATCAGCACCGCCCAAGTCAAAATCCCCATATAATTGGCATTGGCCAATGATGCCACAGGGTTGGCAACCAAATTCATCACAAGATTGGTTAAAACTTCACGCAAGCTTTGGGGTGCAGCTTGCTCAATGCTTTCGATATTATTTAAGACCAGTTCTGTTGGGAACATAAAACTTGCACCTACAGCGACCAATGCTGCCGAAAATGTACCCACCAAATAAAGAAAAATAATCGGTTTAATACGACTGTCTGCACCGATACGCTGATTTGAAACCGCTGCCAATACCAACACAAACACCAGTATTGGTGCAACTGCCTTAAGTGCACCTACAAAAATTGAGCCCAAAATACCCAAACTTAAGCCAAAAGATGGGGCAACCACCCCAATTATCGTCCCAATCACCAGTGCCAACACAATCAGTGGCACCAAACCCAGACGCAAATAAGCATCTACAATTGAACGCATAATCACTCCTAAAATGACAAGAATCTATTCATCGTGCTTTGATTAATTCTTACTGGTCTAACAGCTTACTTTTACAGAATAAAAACTCATCTTCAGTAATAACACCTGTTTGTCTAAGATAAGCCAGCTTAGCCAATTCATTAGCCAGTGAGTCAGGCATTTCTTCAGCCCTGTCTCGTCTATCAAAGTTAATAAAAGAGATGTTATTTTTAATAATCCGTACTCCCCAATAAATGAGAATAAAGAAAAGTACAACAAAAATGAATTCCTCACTTATAACACCAAACACAATTAAAAGAATCGTGATGACCAAAGCTATTCTGTCTTTTTTACTGATGTCCATGTATCTGCCCACCCAAACCATAAAAGATATAACATAAACCAAAACAAAAAGACCAGTCAAGTCACTGGTTTGTATTTGTTACAAAAAAGTTTATCTCTTAATAAATATCTCACCAGTTTATGTTGTTTTTATTGATAAACTTCTTATGTTTTACTGCGTTTAACAGATAATTTATTATCCTTATTGACATAAATCAGATTAAATGCAATCCGAGTAAGTAATACCTGATTTGCCTTTTTATGACTGCACTTAAGAAAATGGTAAGTATGTTTTTAAGTGGATGTAACAAATTTTTGTTTTGCTGTAGGCATATTCTTTATCAAAGCCCAAAAGCTTATCAAACTTTAGAAAAATCCAGCTCAAAACCAGATTCAAATGCCATGGGTTTGTTGGTAATAGGGTCGGTGAATGATAAGTGCTTAGCCAAAAGCTGTAATGGTTTATCAAAATCATCCTTAGCACGATGCATCACTTTTGGATAAAAACTATCGTGGGCGATGGGTATGCCCAAATAATTTAGGTGCACTCTGAGCTGATGCAGCTTGCCCGTTGTTGGTTTTAGCTCATATTTTGCCCATTTGCCATCTTCACTGACCGCTAAGATATCAATATCAGTATGTGTATTAGGCTCGCCGATACCAACCGCCATGGTATAAAACGGCTCACCTCGCACCAAGGGCAGTGAGACTTGTAAAGGGAATTGATGTGCCTGAGTCATCGGTGCGATGGCGTGATAAATTTTATTGATTTGTCTGTCGTTAAACAGTGATTGATAAGCACGGCGTGATTCACAAGTCTTGGTAAAAATCATCAGCCCAGCCGTCTGTTTATCCAAGCGATGTGCGGGTGAAAGATGGGGATTGCCTGTGGTTTGTTTTAGGCGTGTTAGTAGTGTTTGTTGCACATAGCCACCTGCTGGTGATACCGTCAAAAAATGCGGTTTATCCACCACCAGCAGTGTTTGGTCTTCATAAATGATGTGATGCTCAAACGGTACAACAACCTCATCGCAAAGATGGCGATAGTAAGTGATGGTCATACCATGCTGATAGGGGCTATTTAAGTCAAGCACCCTGCCATCAATATCTTTGACCAGTCCATCATTAAATCGCTTTTGCCAAACTGCTGTACCGATATGATGAAATTTTTTGCACACATACTCAAAAATTGTCAATGGTGCATCTTTTATCTTAGGTAAATACAGTTTGCTTGGTGAGATGCCCTGACGCATCATTAAGACGCATGATGAATACAATAAGGCGTATAAGGCACAGTTTTTAGGCGGTTTTCGTTAATCGGTTCACCACATTCAACACAGCTGCCGTATTCTCCTTGCTCAATACGGCGTAATGCACCATTGACCTGTGTCAGTCCTTGCTCGGCCTCAATCAATAATGCCTTACGCATTTCATCACGACTGGCAGCAACTGCTTGATCATCCCAGTGCTGCTGGAGCTGGTCTTTGGGGTTTGAGATATGATCGCTGATTTTATCAATTCTTGATTGATATTCTTTTTTGAGTGCTAATAAGTCTTGTTTGTAAGCATCAAGATTTTGCATGGTAACCCCCAGCGTTGGTATAAAACAAATTTTTAATTTTCTTTACGCTTTCATTATTCATGAATTCATCACAAAAGGCAATAGTTGGTTAGATTTTTCACCCCATTTCACTGATGAAAATGGATAAATCAAGCCTATTATCTGTAATTTTGATGAAAATTGATTAAAATAACCATACCAAACTCTGCCAAATCATAAAGTTTTTAAATGATTAAAACCCATACCAATTTTGTAAGCAATATCTTACAAACATTGATGACATTTGCCACTATTTTAACCTAATAAATTTGGGCATAATATAGCCCAACAGCAAAGGATAATAGGTACAGGTAAGTACCAACGCTAGGATAGCATGGCTGTTACAAGGATAACCATAGGGAAATATGCAATGATTGCGTACAAAAAACCACAAGCCAAAACTTGTGGTTTTTTGTGATTGGTGTTTATGCTCATCTAAGTTTGCTCAACGATTGCATAAACGCCCAAGCTCTCTACAAAAGTCTCTAGAACTTTTTGCTCAACTTCAATCGTCATACGCACATCCGTTTTATAGTCAACCTTCAAAATACGACCACCGACTTGATGAATCAAATAACGCACTTGTGCTTCATGTGCAAAACTTATTTTTAACTTGACAATCTGATAAGCGATAAATGCTTTTAATACCATCTTATCTACCGCCATCTGAGCTGCTGTTGCATAGGCTCGGGTCAGACCACCAGCACCAAGTTTAATACCGCCAAAATAACGCACGACAATGATAATACAGTTGCCAATTGCCTTATGTTGTAAGACGCTTAAAATCGGTCTGCCCGCTGTGCCATTGGGTTCGCCATCATCATCAAAACCTGCACTGGTGGTATTGTGTGGATCTCCAATAATATAGCCATAACAATGATGGCGGGCATCTAGATAGCGGGTGCGTAAATTTTGTACATGGCTCATTGCCTGCTCACGAGTACTAATGGGATAAGCAAAAGCCAAAAATTCGCTTTTTTTGATTTCGTATATTGCCTCACACGGCTTACTTAAAGTTTGGTAAGTCACAACCTATCTTCCATACAATGATACGCCATTTTCCCATATTTTGCCCTTTTGTACAATTTGGCGAAATCTTAGCCAACATCAAAACTACAAAGATACCAATCAAAATGTGCTAAAATCAGGCAAATTAAACCCACACAGTTCAAATAACTTGAATGAATGAGACCATATATGCGTTTGGATAAATTTTTAAGCAAAGCCACAGAACTGTCACGCAAAGATGCCAAAAAAGTTCTTCATGCTGGTGAAATTACTGTCAATGGCACCATCATCAAAGACTCAAGTCATCATGTTGATTTGGCAAATGATGAGATACTTTGGGCAGGTGAAGCACTATCGGTTGCTGATGGCAATCGATATATTTTGCTGTATAAGCCTGATGGTTTTGAATGCACCTTAAAGCCTAAAGAATACCCCATGGTAACTGACTTAATTGCGGTACCTGAGGTAGCCAATCTGCGTATCGCAGGGCGGTTGGATGTTGATACGACAGGCGCACTGCTATTGTCAGATGATGGTGCGTGGTTGCATCGTGTGACCAGCCCCAAACGCCATCAGCCCAAACAGTACCAATTAACACTTGCTGATGCGATGGATAAAGATGCTCAAGCATATGCCATCAAACAAATTGCCAACGGCATTTTATTAGAAGGCGAAACAGAAAAAACCCGCCCAGCTGTCTTGTCTTTTATTGATGAGACGCATGCTGTGCTGACACTTACCGAGGGTAAATATCATCAAGTCAAACGCATGATGGCATACTTTGGTAATAAAGTTATCAAGCTGCACCGTGCCAGCATTGGTCATATTTCACTTGAAGGGCTTCAGATGGGTGAATGCCGCTTTTTAACGCCAGATGAGATTAATCAATTTTAAGTTGGTCTGTACTATGATGAAAATGATTTTTCGTGGCACATTGGCAATCATGCTATTTGTGTCATCTTTTAGCACGCTTGCTTTAGCCAATAGCCCAGAGACACACACCACGCAAATTCAGACACGGCTTGCCAGTGCAGGGCTTGCCACACCTGTCGTTAAGGTGACCCAAAGTGCTGTGCCTAAACTGTGGCAAATTACTTTGGCAGATGGCAATCATTTACTGATCAGTGAAGATTTAGATTACATCATTCAAGGTAAACCCAGTGCCAACCCAAGCCCTGCCACGCCCATCGATGCCGCCACTCAGACCGCTCTTCCCATCGGTACGCCCATCACACCAGAACACCGTACCGCCTTATTAAAAAATATGAGTGCCATGCATGATATGACAGAGGCTGTTTTTTATCATACTGGTATCCAAGGCGTGCTGTGGGGCATTTCAGGACAAGGCGACACCACCTTTTTAATCAGCAGTGATGGGCGTTATCTGATGGATGGTGCGATGGCCAGCATCAAAAATGCACAATTTTCAGAATATGGCTTGGTATTTGAAGCGGCCAAAAATCGCCATATTTTAGGGGAATTATCTGATAAAGATTTGGTCATTTATCCTTCAAAAACTCGTGAAAAATCAGTACTTTATATTGCAAGTGATATCAATTGCCCTTATTGTAAAATCCTACACGAACGCATCGATGAGCTGAATCTTCAAGGTGTTACCATCAAAATTATCGGCTATCCCATTTATGATGAATCACGACTGCCTATGAATCATATTTGGTGTACGACAGACAACGCCAAGCGTGCCGCCCTGCTATCTGCTGCAATGAAAGGCATTATCCCAAATAGCCAAGCCCAATGCCAACACAACCCAAATCCACTATCTGCCATCCAAAAACAGGTAATGCCACTTGCCATCATGGGTACGCCAGCGGTTTTTGATGCCCAAGGCAGAGAATTTACAGGTGATTTATCCAACCATGAAATTTACCAATTTTTAAACCTTCGCTAAGTTTGCTTGGCCAACGGTGCCAAGCTGATTGAACCAAAAGTTTTATTCATCTTTTTGGCACAGAGATTTACTAAAAAACCAAGTGTTTCACATGAAACACTTGGTTTTAAGTATTAGCCATCATCAGTTAAATACCCAACAAATGACCATTGATTTTATTACTTTTTTTGAGTTCATGGCTTGATAAATGGGGGCATCAACTCCATATTGAGGCATATTTTTGTACTTTTTATGGATTTTGACATGAGTAAAGACTTTTATAGCATTCTGGGTGTCGATCGCACGGCTGATGAAAAAGAGATTAAAAAAGCATTTCGTAAAATTGCGATGAAATACCACCCTGATCGCAACCCTGATAATCCTGAAGCCGAAGAAAAGCTCAAAGAAGCATCCAAAGCCTATGAAACGCTCAGTGATCCTGAAAAACGCGCAACCTATGACCGCATGGGACATAGTGCTTATGAACAAGGCATGGGCTCTGGTGGTTTTGGCGGGGGCTTTAGCGGTGGTGATTTTAATGACATCTTTGGCGATATCTTTGGGCAAGCCTTTGGTGGTGGTGGATTTGGAGGGTTTGGCGGTGGTAGATCCCAGCAACAAGCTCGCCAAGGTGCTAACTTATTATACAACATAACACTCACGCTTGAAGAAGCGGTCAAGGGCTGTAAAAAACAAATCAGCTATCAAACCAGCGTTTCTTGTCACACCTGCCATGGTAAAGGTGCGGTTAAAGATAGCGATGTCGTTACTTGTAGCACCTGCCATGGTCAAGGTCAGGTTCGGATGCAACAAGGGTTTTTTGTCATGCAACAAACCTGTCCCGATTGTCATGGTACAGGCAAACAAATTAAAAACCCTTGTCCAGATTGTCATGGTCAGGGCAAAACAGTTCAGCAACAAACACTTGAGGTCTCTATACCTGCTGGCGTTGATGATGGCGACCGTGTACGCTTAGCTGGCAAGGGTGAGGCAGGCGACCAAGGGATGCCAAGTGGTGATTTGTATGTTGAGGTTCGTGTTAAACCCCATGAAATTTTTACCCGAAATGGGGCTGATTTACACATGGATATCCCAATCTCAATGATTTCAGCGGCGTTAGGTGATGAAATCGAAATCCCAACCTTAGATGGCAAAGTTAAAATTAAAGTCGCTGAAGGTACGCAATCTGGCAAACTTTTGCGTGTACGAGGTAAAGGCGTTACGACCGTTCAAGGGCGTATGCAAGGTGATTTAATTTGCCGCATCCTTGTCCAAACCCCTGTCAATTTGACCAGTGAACAAAAAGATTTGTTGCGTCAATTACAAGGGACGCTTAGCACCGAAAACAGTAGCGAGCCTAAGAAAAAGGGATTTTTTGATAAAATCAAAGATGATGTCAAAGATTTGTTTGACTGATACCCAAATCACGCATCAATCAAAGCTCCGATTATTCGGGGCTTTTTTATGCATGATATTTGATAAGCCAAATTTGACAACTTAATTCATAACATTTATTATTCAAAAAATATTTAAAACAAACTTTTTGTATATAAACTATAAAACTTGGAGCATGTTTGATGGATGGCTTATTGAAATTTACCAACTTTGTCAGTAAAACATTTGCCGTTTGGGTGGTGGTCTTTGCACTGATTGCCACACAGTTTCCTGATGCATTCAAGCAGCTTGTGCCATGGATTCCCTATCTGCTTGGCATCGTCATGCTTGGCATGGGTTTGACCTTGACTTTCAAAGATTTTGGTGAAGTCACCAAAAACCCCAAGGCGGTGATTATTGGCGTTATCCTTCAATATGTCGTGATGCCAGCCATTGCCTTTTTGTTGGTTCAAGCATTTAGGCTACCACCTGATTTGGCTATCGGTGTCATCTTAGTCGGCTGCTGCCCTGGCGGCACCTCGTCAAATGTCATCACTTTTCTTGCCAAAGGCAATACCGCTTTATCAGTTGCTTGCACGACACTCTCCACACTCTTAGCCCCTATTTTGACGCCAGCTGTATTTTATTTATTTGCCAGCCAATGGCTACAAGTCGATGCAGGTGGTATGTTTGTCTCTGTGCTAAAAATGGTACTTTTGCCAGTATTCATCGGTCTTATCATCCGCTCATTATTTAAGCAAAAAGTCCAAAAAGTTAGTCAAACCATGCCTTTAATTTCTGTCATTGCCATCATACTCATTGTCTCAGCAGTCGTGGCGGTGAGTAAAGATCGCATCATTGAATCTGGTTTGTTTATCTTTTTTGTTGTCGCACTTCATAATGGATTTGGCTATTTGGTGGGCTATGCTGCTGCCCAAATCTTCAGGCTGCCGCTACACGACAGCAAAGCGGTCGCCATTGAAGTGGGTATGCAAAATTCAGGATTGGGTGCAGCGTTGGCTGCTGTACACTTTAAGATGAATCCATTGATTGCGGTGCCAAGTGCGATTTTTAGTGTTTGGCATAATATTTCTGGACCGATCTTGGCGATGATTTTTAGCCGTATGAATGACGACAAAACCACGCGTTAATTGATAAGGATTTATCCATGGACAAACACACCCAGCTCATTTGTGACCCCCGTCAAGTCCCCATGCAAATAAATAGCCTACAGCCACCTGTATACCATGCATCAACGATCGTCTTTGATAATACCAAGGCGCTGTTTCAAAGACACTGGCGTGATCGTTATGATTATAGCTACGGCACGCATGGCACGCCGACAACCTATCTGCTGGCTGATCAAATAGCAAGGCTTGAGGGCGGCAAATATGCACTTTTGACACCCAGTGGCCTTGCTGCCATCGTGTTAGTCAATACTGCACTGCTTGGACAAGGTGATGAGGTGTGGGTAACTGAAAATATGTACAGCCCAAATCTTGAGCATCTATACGAACTACAAAAACGCTACGGCGTGGTGATTAAAATATACAACCCACTGGATGCGACAAGCTTTCAGCCAACGGCTGCCTGTAAGCTGTTATGGCTTGAGGCAGCAGGATCTGTAACGCTTGAATTTCCTGACTTACAAGGACTAATCAACATTGCCAAAAAACATCATGTTTGCGTTGCCCTAGACAGTACTTGGGGTGCAGGACTGGCTTATTCGCCATTTGATCTAAATGGTGTATCTGTGGATATTTGTGTGCATGCATTAACCAAATATCCCAGCGGTGGCGGTGATGTGCTGATGGGGAGCATCGTGACAAATGATGAAACCTTACATACAAAGCTACGACGCATGCATACACTCTTAGGCTTTAGCGTCTCAGGTGATGATTGCGCACGAGTTTATCGTAGCCTGCCAAGCTTAGCCCTACGCTACGACAAACAAAGCAAAAATGCCATCGAGCTTTTGACATACCTAAAACATGAGCCTGCTTTTGCTCAAGTACTCCACCCTGCCAATCCTGATACTTTAGGTCACCAATTTTGGCAACAAAACTGTCCAAATGGACGATCAGCGGGCCTTGTGAGCGTGGTCTTTGATAAGCGTTATTCTTGGACGGATATTTGCCGTTTTTGTGATACGCTTCAGATATTTAAATTGGGCTTTAGCTGGGGCAGTGCAACAAGCTTGGTCATGCTGTATGACCTAAGCAAAATGCGTACTTTACCACAGGCACATCTGTGCGGCCGCTATGTGGTACGGTTTTGTATTGGGCTTGAATCACCCAAGGATTTGATCGATGACATCAAAACAGCATTAGGCAGCTTAAATTATGATGAAAAATCAAAATAACCTTGCTATAATCAAGTAATTACCATCCAAACAAGGACATCGTTATGAATAAGCTTAAAATTGGCATTATGGGCGCATCAGGACGCATGGGTCGTATGCTCATCGAATCGACAATGAACCACCCAAACACCGAGCTTGGCGGGGCTTATGTACGCAGCACATCAAGCTTGATCGGCGTGGATGCTGGCGAATTCATCGGCGGTAAAAAATCAGGTGTTGCACTCTCAACACTTGACGGCTCTCAAGTTGATGTGATGATTGATTTTAGCTTACCTGAAGCCTTCGATGAAGCACTCAACCAGTGCGTTACGCACAAAATTCCGCTCGTGATGGGCGTGACAGGTCTTAGTGATGACCAAGAAGCCAAGCTTCAAGATGCCGCCAAACACATTGCCATTGTCTATGCAGGCAACTATTCAACTGGTGTTAATTTATCTCTAAACCTGCTTGCGACGACTGCCCGTGTGCTGGGTTTGGATGCTGATGTTGAAATCATTGAGCATCATCATAAACATAAAATCGATGCACCCTCAGGCACCGCATTAATGATGGCACAAGCCATTACCGAAGCACGAGGACAAAATATAACCAATGCTGCCATCTATGGTCGAAAAGGTGCTGCCAAACGCCAACGAGGAGATATTGGTATTCATGCGTTGCGTGGTGGTGAGATTGTGGGTGAGCATACCGTTGAATTTATGATGGATGGTGAGATTATCCAAATTACTCACAAAGCTCAAAATCGTGCAACTTTTGCCACAGGTGCACTAAGAGCTGCATTATGGGCAGCCCAGCAGCCTGCAGGTTTGTATGATATGCAAGATGTATTAGAGCTGAAATAGTTCATAATAAAACATAAGACCAAGAATTTTGGTCTTATGTATCACAATCTCATCATTCCTTATAAAAAACCAAAAAAATCAAGTGCAGTGCGTGGTATAAACCCCAAATCAAACTGTCTTTTTTGATAATCATAATCAACAAAGCCGATATGTCCACCATAGCGAGTATCCAGTAGTAGCACATCTGACGATACATCGGTAGGCTCTGCTGTTACGCCCAAAAACGGATCATCTTTGGCGGTAATGATTAAGGTTGGCCTTTGAATGTGGCGTAGATAAGGTAATGCAGAAGCTTGCCGATAGTAGTCATTTTTTGAGCGAAAACCATGACGCGGTGCGGTGAATGCATTATCAAAATCAGCCATACGCTTGGCAGACTTAAGCGCTGCGATCTCCTCGCTACTTAGCCGATTATCTAACGCTTTTTTGATAATGGGATTGAGTAGATAAGGCGTGTAGATATACCGACCAAGCAGGCGTTCCATGGCAATAGATGCACTTGCCAAATCCACAGGTGCAGAGACAACCACGGCACGATTTGCAATGGCATCCGAGCCATACTCACCCATATATTTTGCCAAGGCATTACCGCCAAGCGATACACCGATGGCATAAATTGTGGTAAATTGCTGTTGTAAAACTTGCAAATAATGTGCCAATTCAGCCGCATCTCCAGCATTATAAAACACCTTGCCCGATACCGCCACACCACCACAAGAGCGAAAATGCGCCACCACAAAATGCCACCCTTTGGTAGAGATATGACTTGCCAATGTGCGTGCATAATGACTTTGGCTTGAGCCTTCCATACCATGAAACAGCACCACAATGGGTGTGGTATACCTGCCATCAGCCCCTTTTTGATCATCAGCCATCACATAATCAAACGCAACATCACTTTGTGCCAGTGAGTCTTTAAGTAGCGTGCGATGATAATCAGGCGTGTTTTTGGCGATATAGCGTGGTAAAATGGTCTGCAAGTGTGCATTTCTAAGCCAAAGCGGTGGTAAAAAATCAGTTTTTGAAAATTGTACAGTCATAAAATACCTACAGAATATATAAATTATTAGTTCAATAATGATTAATTAATAGTAATAAATTATGCCATCATACAGCAAAAAGTTTTAGGTGATATTTAGATGCACAATCACATCTCCTACACTTGCCATTTGCCGAAGTCCTTGGTTTGATAGCATAATTTTTGTCGGATATTTGCCATTTGGTGGAATCGTAAGCGTCAGACCAATGGGCTTTGGTAGCACAACAGTATCGCCATTTGCTGCTTGATTAGGACTTAAAAAAATCACATAATTGATATCCAGACCTTTAACATAAATATTCACAGGCTTGGTTTGGATTCTAAGACGCACAGGCGACCCATGACACTGCACGGTGATGATGTCACCATGACTAAGCCCCGCTGGCAAGACCACCTTAAAGCGTTTGCCCTGCCAATGAATTAATATCTCGCCACCTTCGTATACCGTATGCAAACCGATCGTGCAGCTTGTATCATAGCCAAGCTTAGCAGATACATCAGTAAATCGCTGCCAGATACGCCCAAGGTGCACGGCTGCTCGCTGCGTTATTTGTGCCATGTGTTTGGTATGATGCGCATCAACGATGAGGCGATTAAATTGTTGCTTACCAAGATTCACCAAAGCTGTATTGGCAACATAACCAAACCCCTGCTTGACCTCATAAAATTTGGCACGCTGCTGCCATAACCACTGCTTTTGGCGAATGCGTGGCAGTTGCCTGTCGTACTGACGGCGTACTTTATCATCTTTTAAGATGGCATAGGCAGTATTTAGCTGATGCACCACATCCTCATCTGAGTTTGCCTGACGGTCAGGGTGATGACGCGCGATGTGTTGGCGATAAGCACGCTTAATAGTGGCAGTATCGGCATCATCAGCCACGCCAAGTAAGCGATAATAATCCTGACTATACCCTCCTTTCATGATGATCTCACCCTGACAGCTCATCTTCTAGCACTTCAAGCTCAGCCATCGCCGTCAAAAGCTGCTCTTCGATGTCATCAATTTGTGATTTTAGTGTGTTTTGATGATTGAGTTTGTCCAATAATTCTGACTTATAATCATCTTCGTACAGACGAGCATCAGACAACTCATTTTCTAAGATCGCCAATGTATCGCTCAGTTTACCAAGCCGATCCTCAAGCTTAGCGATCTGCTTTCTTAGCGGTGCTGTTTGTTCACGGATTTGGGCATTTTTCTTACGCCTATCTTCTTTACTTAGGCTGTCATGCAAGCATATCTCTTGACCAGTTGCCGTATTTGTAGATTGTTGATGAATGGATTTGTCCATTTTTTGATTGGCTTGATGCGCTTTTTTGGCTTGGCGTAGATGCTCAGCATAGTCCGCCATATCCCCCACAAACTCAGTAGCACGACCATCAAAGACCAACAATAGCTCATCACACACCGACATAATCAAATCTCGATCGTGCGATACCAAAATCAATGCCCCAGCAAAATCTTGCAATGCCAACATAAGTGCATTTCGCATCTGTAGATCCAGATGGTTGGTTGGTTCATCAAGTATCAGCACATTAGGTCTTTGCCAAACAAGCAATGCCAGCATTAATCTGGCACGCTCACCCCCTGAAAATAAGCGGCTTTGGGTATCGATGCGTTCACCTTGAAACCCAAAACCACCCAAAAAGGCACGCAAATTGGCATCAGATGTCTGACCTGACAGACGCCTTAGCATTATCATGGGTGTGGCATCGTCATCTAGACTATCCATCTGATGCTGATTAAAATAGCCAAGCTGTAATGTTTCAGAGACTTTGTAGATACCATCAATGAGTGGCAACTCGCCCACCAATGCTTTGATGAGTGTGGATTTACCCGCACCGTTGGCACCCAAAATCCCCAATCGTGCATCTGGGGTGATGCGTAGATTGATCTTTGTTAGCATTGGTATACCATCATAGCCAATGGTGGCATTATCCAAATAAATCAGCGGTGATGCCATGTGTTGCGGTTCATAAAAACGAAAACTAAAGCCATTTTCTGCCATCACAGGCGACAGCTGTGTCATACGGTCAAGCTGCTTAATGCGGCTTTGGGCTTGTTTGGCCTTGGTGGCTTTGGCACGAAACCTACGAATATAATCCTCAAGATGAGCACGCACGGCTTGTTGCTTTTCAAAGGCCTGTTGTTCTTGGACAAGCCTTTCAGCTCGTGTACGAATAAATTGGCTATAATTACCCGTATACAGTGTGATTTGTCCTTGCTCGATGTGCAAAATATGTCCGCACACTGTATCTAAAAAAGCTTGGTCATGGCTGATTAATAAAATCAATCCCTCGAATTTTAATAACCATTCTTCAAGCCAAAAAATGGCATCCAAATCCAGATGGTTGGTTGGTTCATCAAGTAATAACACATCAGCTCGGTGCATCAGTGTCCGAGCCAAATTAAGCCTCATACGCCAACCCCCTGAGAACATGGATACTTGCTTGCTGTGGTCAGCTTCACCAAAGCCAAGTCCTGACAAAATCATCGCCGCTTTGGCAGGTGTACGATAGCCATCAATTTCCTCAAAACGCTGATACATTGGTGCAATTTGACCATCAGTTAAGCTGGTTTGATGGTTGATTTGCCAATTGAGCTGCCACCATTCTTCATCACCTGACAGCACATAGTCTATCGCACTCATCGCTGTTGCGCTGACCTCTTGTGCCATATGAGCAATCTGCCATGACTCAGGCAAACTAATACTGCCAACATCTGTATTATGCGTACCCAAAATGGTGGCGAACAGTGTGGATTTTCCTGTGCCATTATTGCCCGTCAAGCCAATTTTTTGACCCTTGTGCAGCTGAAAATTAACATCGCTGAATAACAGTCGCCCTTCTCGACGCACCGCAACATTTTTAAATGCTATCATCACAATTCATCATATAAAATTTCAATCATTTTAGCATATTTTGCTAATTACTCTTGTAAAAATTACTCAGAGTACCTATATTAATATTATCATCACGCATAATCAGAATAATGGTTTTTATCATATGCTGTTTGGTTTTCATTGAAATCAATATCTTTGATTGTGTTTTTTATGATGATGAACGATTTTATGATAACTTTAAAATAAACAAGGAAAAATATGGCACGCTTAACTGTACATACCGCCGAATCTGCCCCAGACAAAGCCAAAGAACGCGTTAGCATGGTTCAAAAAGCCAATGGCTTTATCCCAAATCTTATCGGTGTTTTGGCAAATTCACCCCAAGCACTTGAGATGTATCAAGAATTGGGCAAAATGAACAGCCGTAACAGCCTAACCGCCGAAGAAATTGAGGTAGTACAAATTACCGCTGCTGCTCATAATGGCTGTGATTTTTGTGTGGCAGGTCACACCAAAGCTGGCACCAAACTTCAGATGCCTGAAAATGTGCTAAACGCTTTGCGTGGTCGCACCGCCATCGAAGACAATGAAAAATATCAAGCCCTAGCACAATTTACCATGCAGCTAATTGACCGCCGTGGTAAGGTTTCTGATGATGAGCTTGCTGCTGTTAAGGCAGTTGGCTATAGCGATCAAAATATCCTAGAGGTGGTCATGGGTGTGGCATTGGCAACTTTATGCAACTACGCCAATAATGTCGCCCAAACTGACATCAACCCTGAGCTACAAGCATTTGCACCCTAAGAGTTAATCAGCTTTACTGTATCAGCTTCGCTGTTTTGATGAATCGCTAAAAATTCATTGCTTCAGGTATTCGCCTGAAGCAATTTTTTGGACATACAAGCAAAAAAATCCTGCCAGCCACCCTACTGCATGACTTTGCTGCCTATGTATGATTTTGACTTATATTTATTCTAATTTAGAATAAGAAAATGATCAACTTTGTGATTACAATCTAATCATTTACTCATTTTTGGTCATTTTATCGTTTGAGAAAGACATGAATCACTTGCACACTTTTTATCATGATAGCCAAGCTCTTATCAATGCTGCCATTGAGCCAATTGGGCCTTGGCAAGACAGCGGTTTACTGGATAATATTGCAACAGCCTCAAAACAGTTACTTGACCCCATCGCCATCGATAAAGGTTATTACCCCACCGCTGAGATGAGTCAATTGGCAAAACTGGGGGCTTTTTCGGTACATCTGTCAGCACAAGGTGGCCGCTTTGGTAATGCAATCCTTGCGACAGCAAAAATCTCTGAAACTTGCGGTACGACAGGGTTTTTGTCATGGTGTCATCAGGTCTGTGCTTTGTATCTTGACCAGTCAGACAATCACACCTTAAAATCCGACATCCTACACCGCCACGCATTGGGTGAAAGCTTTGGGGGGACAGCACTGTCCAATCCCATGAAAACCTTTGCTAATATTGAATCGATGATTCTACGCGCACAGCGTGTCAATGGTGGCTATGTGGTGTCAGGCACGCTACCGTGGATAAGCCACATTGCACCCAATCAATATTGCGGTGCAATCGCTAGCGTCGAGCACGGTGGTCAGATTGATAAAGACATTTTTTTCTTATTATCATTTGATGAAGCGCGCAAAGACAACTGGCAGCTAAACCCTTGCCCAACATTTAGCGGTATGGAAGGTTCAAGCACTTGGCAAATCGCCTTAACTGATTACTTTGTTCCTGATGATAGCTTAATCGCTGACCCTGCCAAGCCCTTCATTGAGCGTGTGCGTGGGGCGTTTGTACTCATGCAATTGGGTATCGGTGCTGGCATTATCCAAGGGGCAATTCATGACATCACTGCGGTAGAAGTTCAGCTTGGGCATGTCAATCAATTCTTAGAAGACCAAGCAGGTACACTACAAACCCAGCTTGATGCTTTGATTGAGCGTACTTTGGTGCTTGCCAAAACACCTTTTGAAACACACAAAGACTTTTTCTTAGAAGTGCTAGACACTCGCATCCAAGGCGCTGAGCTGTCACTGCAAGCCACCCAAGCATCACTACTGCATCAAGGTGCAAAAGGCTACCTGATGAGTGCTAACCCACAAAGGCGTATTCGTGAAGCGCACTTCGTGGCAATTGTCACGCCTGCCATCAAGCATTTACGCTACTTATCCCACCAACTACTGACTGAGAAATCTCCAAAATGAGCGATACACTTTCAAATTCAGCCAAACCAAACATGGACTCAAACGGTAACCCTACCGATGGTCGTGGTGCTTGGAAGCAATTTTTATGTCGTGCATGCGGCTGGATTTATGATGAAAAATTGGGCGATCCTGATGGCGGATTGCCTGCTGGCACGCGTTTTGAGGACATTCCTGAAGATTGGGAGTGTCCTTTGTGCGGTGTTACCAAGCGAGATTTTGAGCCATTTGTCAGCCGAGATGAAGTGGTCACCCCCTTAATTGGTCACCATAGCGAGACTGGCGTCATCGTCATCGGTGGCGGCACGGCAGGATGGACAGCCATCGAAGCGTTAAGAAAGCTAAATGAAAACTTACCCATCACCTTAATCACAAGCGATTTGGGCGATCGTTATATGAAGCCGCAGCTCTCCATCGCCATCAGCCAAAATAAAACACCCGAAACACTCATCACCAAAAAAGCTGTCGACTTAGCACAAGCTTTAAATGTGACTTTGGTTGCCCAAACATTTGTACTAAGTATTGATACTAATGAGCGTATCGTGCGTACCACGCGTGGTAATTTTAGCTATCAAAAATTAATTCTAGCGACAGGGGCGACCCCAATGCTGCCGCCGAGCCTGCCTGCTGAATATGTATGGCGTGTCAATCACATTGATATGTTTGCCAAGCTCCAAGCAAAACTCATCGCCAAACCCAATCAACATATCACCATCATCGGTGCAGGCATGATCGGTACAGAGATTGCCGAAGATATCGCCAAAGCAGGTCATCAAGTCACACTGATCAACCGTGACAACCTACCGATGGCGGAGATTTTACCTACCATTGGTGGTGAACGCCTGCGTGATGCTCTGACAGGAATTGGTATTGATTATATTGGCAATGCTCATATCACAGACATCAAACCCCAAGATGGCGGCTATGTGATTATTTATAATGATAAAACACTCTATGCCGATGAGATTATCGCAAGTACAGGTCTTATATTAGATAATCGACTTGCCAAAGGGGCGGGCATTGATTACATTCGCTGCGGTATCGTGGTCAACCCAAAGACGCTACAAACTTCTCACCCTGCCATCTATGCCATCGGCGACTGTATCGCCATTGATGATAAGCCGTGCCGATTTGTCGCACCCTTGCGTGAACAAGCTGCCGCCATCGCACATCACATCAGCGATATGGCACACGCAGGCTATCAACACAAATCGCCTTTAATACGCCTAAAAACCAAATCCATCATCATTTCGGCGACTGGTGAAATCGAACAAGCCAAAGACTGGCAAGTACAAGAAAATACCGATGACAAGCTGATACTCACCCAAAGTAGCGACGGCGTCATCACCGCCAAAATTGAAATGAAAACATCGCCCCAAGCCAATTAAACATCAGATCAAGCACACCCACCGCCAAAGAATCATCAAAAACGGTATATTGCTTGATTGTCTTATAAGTTGATATTTTATCATGTCAAATATTTTTCGCCCCGACGATACTGACAAGCCGCTTAATTTTGGTTGCCGCTGTGGTAACCATCGCAGCCAAAGCGAGTGTGATGACAAGTTATCTTTGGATAATCGCTTTGAAGGCGTCTCTGATCACAGCCGTATTGAGCATACCAATACTGATTTTATTGAAGCGGTGGCAATCAAAGCTTTATTTCCAGATGAGCCGACCCGTCGTGCGTTTTTTAAAACTGTCGGTAAGACAACCGCTTTAGCAGCGATTGCCAGTGTTTTGCCCATCGCAACGCTCCAAGAGGCTGCCGCCATTGACACGCTTAAGCCTGAAAAAAAGTCGGTGGATATTGGCTTTTTACCCATTTTATGCGCAACACCGCTCATTATGGCAGATCCACTTGGTTATTATGCAGAACAAGGCATCAAAGCCAATTTATTAAAACGGGCAGGCTGGGCGTTGGTCAGAGACCAGATGATGAACCGAGAGCTGGACGCTGCACATTTTTTGGCACCGATGCCAATTGCCATCAATCTTGGACTTGGCTCAGCCAAGCAGAATATGAAAGTTGCCGCCATACAAAACACGAACGGTCAAGCACTCGTTATGGCGCTTAAGCATAAAAATAACCGCAATCCCAAAAACTGGAAAGGTATGACTTTTGCCATTCCGTTTGAGCACAGTATTCATAATTATCTGCTACGCTACTTTTTAGCCGAGCATGGGCTAGATCCTGATAAAGATGTCAAACTGCGTTTAACGACGCCACCTGATATGATCGCCAATCTCAAAGCAGGTAATATTGATGGGTTTTTTGGTCCTGAGCCGTTCAATCAGCGTGCGGTTTGGGATAAGGCGGGCTATATCCATACCCTAAGTCGAGATATTTGGAATGGTCACCCATGCTGCTCGTTTGGGACATCTCAAAGCTTCATTAATGATTATCCCCAAACTTTTTTGGCGATGTATCGTGCCATCATTAAAGCCAATGTGATGGCAAATAAACCAAGTATTCGTAAAGACTTATCCAAACTGCTCTCACCTGCCAATTATCTTAATCAACCTGAACTGGTGCTACGCCAATCTATCATGGGGCGTTTTGCTGATGGTGTGGACACCATCCAAGATGTGCCTGATCGCATGGGATTTGATGTGATGCCGTGGCACTCAGTAGCAGCTTGGATGATGACTCAGATGAAGCGGTGGGGCTATATAACAGGCAACATCAATTATCAAGATATCGCAAATCAGGTATTTATGCTCACGGATGCCAAAAAACAAATGCAAGCCATGGGCTACACGGTCAAAGACGATGAGCCAAAAATTACCGTGATGGGTAAGCAATTTAATGCTACCGATCCTGATGCATATTTGGACTCATTTGCCATCGGACACAAATCCACAGGGAGATTACATGGCACATAAATCTTTATCGACCAAAGCCAAAGGCTATCTATTATCACTGCTCATTGTCTTGAGTGTGATTGGCATTTGGCACACCGCTACCTTACCCAAACAAATCACCGCACCCACCGATCCTTTGCGTCTAGAGTATCGTATTTTGATGGGTGATATACCTGAATTTACCAAGCCTGGGGCGATTGTCGCTATCCAAAAAAGCGAATTTCCAAGCCCAACAGAGTTTGCTAAGACTGCATGGGTGCATATCTCTGACCCATTTTATGACAAGGGATTGAATGATAAAGGCATTGGCATACAGCTTGGTTACTCCATTGGGCGGGTGTTGCTTGGATTTTTCTTGGCGATGATTGTAGCGATTCCTTTGGGTTATGCCATCGGTATGTCACCTGTGCTTGGCAGTGCTGCCACGCCTTTTGTTCAGATCTTAAAGCCCATCTCACCATTGGCGTGGATGCCGATTGCGCTTTATACGATTAAAGACTCTAACGCATCAAGCATTTTTGTGATTTTTATTTGTTCTATTTGGCCAATGCTTACCAATACAGCCTTTGGTGTGGCATCAGTACGCCGAGAGTGGCGTAATGTCGCCAAGACGCTTGAGCTTAGCCCACTAAAGACCGCCACCAAAATTGTCATCCCTGCCGCAGCTCCCACCATCGTAACAGGCATGCGGATTTCTATGGGGATTGCTTGGCTTGTGATTGTGGCAGCCGAGATGCTTGTCGGTGGCACAGGAATTGGCTATTTTGTGTGGAATCAGTGGAATAATTTATCACTTGCCAATGTGATTTTTGCGGTGCTGCTCATTGGTCTTATGGGCATGATTTTGGATATGTTGTTTGCAATATTACAAAAAAAGGTGAGTTATGTTGAATAATCAAACCGCTTCACCACTCATTCAGGTTAATGCACTCACCAAACGCTACGGTGATGGCGAAAATATTTTTGAAAATGTGAATTTTAATATCCAAAAAAACGAATTCATCTGCCTTATCGGTCATTCAGGCTGCGGTAAATCCACCATCTTAAATGCCCTAGCAGGGCTTGAGGTAGCAAGCTTTGGCGAGATTTTGATGTATGATAAGCCAGTCACCCAACCTTCACTTGAGCGTGGTGTGGTGTTCCAAAGTCATGCACTACTGCCTTGGCTTACGGTCGGTAAGAACATCGGTTTTGCACTTAAAGCCAAAACCCCAAATTTATCAGTCGCCGAGACAAACCGTCAAATCGACTTTTATTTGGGCATGGTTGGACTTGCCAAAGTCAAAGACAAAAAACCAAGCCAATTATCAGGCGGTATGAAGCAGCGTGTGGGCATTGCGCGCGCTTTTGCGACAAAACCTGAGCTTTTGCTGATGGATGAGCCTTTTGGGGCGCTTGATGCACTCACCCGTGGCGTCATCCAAGATGAGCTTGTCAATATTGTTGCAGACACCCATCAGACGGTATTTATGATTACTCATGACATTGATGAGGCGATTTTACTTGCTGATCGCATTTTTTTGATGAGCAATGGTCCACGGGCATTTTTGGCAGAAATTGTTGAAAATACCATTCCCAAACCACGTCATCGTGATAGTATCCATCACCATCATCAATATTACAAAATCCGCAATCATTTGCTTGATTTTTTGGTACATCGCAGTCGGGCATTGCAGCAGTCGCCTGAGCGTCCCAAAAGACCCAAAGTGATTAATTTTAATCATGCTGAGTGGGATGGGCTATAAATCATAATTTGACCAGCCACGGGCTTTGACCGCTCAACAACTTTGACAGAATTTATCAATTAAGGTTTATTTTTACCCTTAAAACCTTGTATAATCATCAGTTGGTCTTATTTAAATAGACACTCTTTTTACTTGATAAGGTTCATATGAATACAGGTCTTACCCTCACAAATAAAGCCGCTGCCAAGCTCGCCAAGCTCAAACATACCGAAGGCAATGACGCCTTAATGTTGCGTGTCTATGTGACGGGCGGCGGCTGTTCGGGGTTTAGCTATGGGTTTGATTTTGCCGAAGAATTGGGCGATGATGATACCACTTTTGATAATGGTTCAGAGATTTTGGTCGTGGATTCTTTAAGCTATCAATATTTGGTCGGCTCAACCATTGACTACACCGAAGGCTTAGAAGGCTCTCGCTTTATTGTCAATAACCCAAGTGCGACCACGACTTGCGGTTGTGGCTCATCATTTTCTATCTAGTCACTTGACAGCGATCAGTCACTGTGCCATCTTTTTGGTGGCACGACTGTAAGCTTTGTACAAATAATTTTGCCAACAAAGACGCTTGGACTTATAATATACTCATCGTGCTTTTAATTTGGCACCTCATCATCAATCAAGTATCTGCCATGACATCTACCTTTACACTCCCTTTTTGGTTTAAACCCAGTCTTGTTGCAGGGATGCAGCGTGGTATCGAAAAAGAAGGCTTAAGAATGCAGCCTGACGGCTATTCTGCCAAGACCTTTCATCCTGCCAAACTTGGCTCTAAGCTGACACATCCTTATATCACGACCGATTATTCTGAAAACCTGCTTGAGCTGATTACCAAGCCCATGCCATCAATTAAACAAGCACTTGATATGCTGCGTGATTTGCATGTTTTAGTGCATCGCAGTTTAGAAAATGATGAACTGATGTGGCCGTTATCCATGCCTTGTATGACCTCTGATACCGACAGTGATATTCCATTGGCGGACTATGGCTCGTCAAATATCGGTAAACTCAAAACGCTGTACCGCTCAGGGCTTGGGGTACGCTATGGCCGTAAAATGCAAACGATTGCAGGCTTGCATTATAATTTATCCGTCGGCGATGATTTATTTGGTGTATGGCAACATGCCGAGGGTGCAAAGGATTTAACCACCTTTAAAAATGATAAATACTTGGCATTGATTCGCAATTTTAAGCGCCTGACACCTTTGGTACTGTATTTGCTTGGTGCAAGCCCTGCGGTATGCGGTACTTTTGTGAGCGGTCGCCAGCATAATTTGATACCACTTGGTACAACTTGTAGCTACCATCAGCCAAACGGTACAAGCCTGCGTATGGGTAAGCTTGGTTATACCAATAGCGCCCAAGAGGATTTGGATATTCGCTATAATCATTTGGACGAATATATTAAAGGCCTGCAAGCAGCCATTGGAACGCCTTATGCTGATTTTGAAGCCATCGGCGTGGACGACGCTCATGGCATACCCATTCAGATTAACAACCACATTCTACAAATTGAAAACGAATATTACAGCCCCATCCGCCCGAAACAAACTGCCACAGCTTCTGAGACACCCACGCAAGCACTGCAAGCACGAGGAATCGCTTATGTAGAATTTCGTGCCATTGACCTTGACCCTTATTCTGATATTGGGATTACAAGCGTAACGGCGTGTTTTTTGGAGATTCTGGCATTGTATTGCTTATTTACCGACTCGCCTTATCTCATGCCAGAAGAAGAAAAACGCCTAAATCAAAATATTGATATTGTCGTCAATCATGGCAGACAAGCAGGCATCGCCATTGATACTGATTTTGGTAAAGAAAATCTACATGATTGGATTATCCATCACTTAACCCAAATGCAGACCATCGCCGATGCGTTTGATGCACATCATGGCAGTAACCAGTACCGCACTGCCTTGACAATGATGCGAGGCAAAGCAATCAATCCAGATTTTACCTTATCAGCACAAATCATTGCCGATTCACACCGTGTGGGTGGCACCTGGGCGTTAGGTAAATTACTGGCTCAAAAGCACCAAACCGAACTGTTATCCCATACACTAAGTCGTGTTGATGAGGCTGAGTTTGATGAGCTTGCACGCACCTCCTTGATTGAACAAGCCCAGCTGGAAGCTACTGATACGATAGGATTTTATGACTATCTAAAAGCCTACCGCTGAAGCATAAAACATGAAAGGGTTGGTAGGCCTGATGGTTCATCATAAAACATATATGGGCTTTTATAGGATTATTTTTCACCATTCACTCACCCAAAAGAGCTTATCATGACGATGCCAAACTATCGCACACTCAATATTATCTTGTCACTCATCATGGTGGCAGGCAGTGTTTATGCTATTGGTTATTTACAAAATTACTTAATGCTAGACCCATGCCCTTTGTGCATTTTTCAGCGTATTGGGCTTTGGATCATGGGTATATTCGCCTTGCTTGCTGCCATCATCAACCCACGCCAGAAACTGGTGCGTTTAATACTTTGGGTTGGTAGTATGGTAGGAACGCTTTGGGGGTTTGGGGTGGCAGCTCGTCATACTTGGATTCACTATGCCCCATCAGCCCAGCCACCTGCCTGTGGTCCAGGGCTTGAGTATTGGGTGCAGACCATGCCCATGTCAAAGGTACTCACAACCGTACTAACAGGCAATGGTGATTGCGGCATGATTGACTGGACATTGATGGGGCTATCAATTCCTGCACAAGCCATGATTTTATTCATGATCATCGCTTTGATTCAGGTGATCATTTTAAAGAAAATATTAAGTAACAACCGATAAATACAGCATTTATTAAATATTAGGCTTTAGGATGCCACCAAAGCCTACCTAAGACTTTGGTATCATAAAAACATTACCGCTAAGGATTATCATGCACATTCATATTTTAGGTATTTGTGGTACTTTTATGGGTTCGTTGGCTCTGCTGGCTCGTGATTTGGGTCATACAGTGACTGGCTCAGATGCCAATATTTACCCGCCAATGAGTACGCAGCTTGCTGATGCTGGCGTGGAGGTTTGGGAGGGTTATCACGCAGAACACTTGATACCTACGCCTGATTTAATCGTCGTGGGTAATGCATGTAAGCGAGGTATGCCAGCCATTGAATATATGTTAAATGAACGGTTGCCCTACACTTCAGGTCCACAGTTTTTATACGAAACAGTGCTCAAGGATCGCCATGTCTTAGCGGTTGCAGGTACACATGGTAAAACCACAACAACCACCATGTTGGCATGGATTTTACAATTCTCAGGCATTGATACAGGATTTTTAATTGGTGGCGTGCCGCTTGTCAATACAGATGATAGACGCCTAAGCTTGGCGTTTCAGCACAGCTCATATTTAGGCAAGCAATTTTTTGTCATTGAAGCCGATGAATATGATTCAGCATTTTTTGACAAACGCTCAAAATTTGTACATTATCGGCCAACGACAGCCATTTTAAATAATCTAGAATACGATCATGCTGATATTTTTGCAGATCTTGATGCCATCCAGACCCAATTTCATCATATGATTCGTATGATACCATCTAAAGGTCAAATCATCATACCTGCAAACACTCCAAGCCTAGAGACAACATTAGATAAAGGCGTTTGGACGACCGTGGTGCGTACAAGCCTAAATGGCGATGCCGAGTGGCAAGCCAAACTAGATGCCAACGACGGTTCATCATTTTGGGTACATCACAACAACACATCAGCCATGGTTCGCTGGTCAATGAGCGGTCTACACAATGTCAATAATGCATTGACCGCCATCGCTGCGGCACATCATGTCGGTGTGTCGGTTGAAATGGCGTGTACTGCCCTGTCGCATTTTGGTGGTATTAAGCGGCGTATGGAGTTGATTGGTGATGTCGATGATATTTTGGTATTTGATGATTTTGCACATCACCCAACCGCCATCAGCACCACACTTGATGGTGCTAAAAAACGCCTAACTCCTCGGCGTATTTGGGCAATTATTGAACCACGCTCAAATACAATGAAACTTGGCAGTCATCGACCACATTTGGCAGCATCGGCAGCCATCGCAGATCAGGTTATTTGGTATGAGCCACAAGGACTGACTTGGGGTCTCAAAGAAGCCATTGGTTCTACGCCCAATCAGCGTGTACTAGACAGTATCAACGCCATCATTGAGCATATAAAAACATATGCCAAAGCAGGCGATGCGATCATCATCATGTCTAATGGTGACTTTGAAAATATTCACGGACGACTGCTGGATGCACTAAGCCAACCTTAGCCAATCAATAACAATCAAGTTTTTTACCAAAGCTTAAATTGACATTTAAATGTCAAAAGTAGATTGTTTTAAGTGATTTTTGATCACTTAAACTTGGATATACCTGCCCTTGATAACAATTTATTGATAACATATGTATAAATAAGATAACATTTGATGATTTCATCCATGTTTGTATCAAAATGGCCCAATCTGTGGTTTGACAATAAAGGCTTGTTTGATGGCAAATGATCAAACAAGCCTTTACTTAAAAAGCTTACCCATACTCTGATTTTTAAACAGCCATATTTTATGCCAAATGCCAAAGCTTAGCATCAATTAATCAAAACGACGGTTCTCAAACCGTTCAATCAAAGCACGCTCCTCATCTGACCACGGCATCTTGACCATGTTCATATCCGTGCGGACAATGACCGCTTCACCGCTTGCAACCAGCGTTTGTTGGGCTTGACTGTACATTGCATATTCTTGGACAACACTGGTGCTACCGAGGTGCTTAATACGCACGCCGATTAGTAGCGTATCAGGATAGGTTACAGGACGGCGATACTGTATGGATGAACTTGCTAAAATCGTCAATAAATCCTCTCGTGCTGCCATAAAACCAATCGCACGCATGTAGGCAATACGAGCCGATTCAGCATAGCGATAATAAGCCACATTATTCACATGATTAAAGCCGTCCATATCGCCCCATGCAATTGGCTGCACATGAACGACAGGATAGTCATGCAACAGCTTAGGCCTATCATCACCTGTCAATATCGGCTCAAAAATGCTTGCAACTTTCAACATATTATCTCCTTATAATCTTGGTTGATGTGCCACGATCCAATGATCGCTTTATGATTATCACCGATCATCGGTATTAAGCTTTTAGTGGTTTATAACCTGCAGGTTTTTCATAATCGCCATTATCCAAAAACTTCTCACGCTGTTCATTGAGATATTTTTTTGCTTGTGGGTCAATCATACTTAGATGCTTTTCATTAATCAGCATGGTCTGTAACTCAAGCCATGCATTCCAAGCTTTGGCAGATATGGTATCTTGGATTTCTTGACCTTTAGCATTAGGAAACGGTGGATTGGGTAATTTGGGAAGATTTTGTTGATATTTACGACAAAAAACCATATGGTCATTCGGGTTAAAGGTTTGCATAATTGCCCTCATCTTATTAAGTAAAAAATTTGGTTGAACTGATTATAACAAATATTGACCCAAATTGGCTAAGGATTTACCAAAACCTGCTCAATCATTGATTTGATATCACTGTGTCAAAACAAATCTTTGAAAGCGTTGGATAAAAGCTACCATACAAACCTTAACATCTGATGATTAAAACTCAGGCACACTACTTGTACGACTAAGGCCATAAGTGCCAAATCTACCATCAGTGAGAACCTCCGCTGCCTGTTTACCAATGTGCAAAGGATAAGACCGATGATTACTTTTGCTGGTTAATTGGATATGGGGGTATACCAATGATTGCTCTTTATAATTCTCAAAACGCTCTGCCGCTTTATGATAAGGCACGCCATGCCGTTTGGCTTGATGTGTGATACGCTCATCAAGTGTCATTTTGGGAATGGCACGATAATAATTTGCATATCCTTTGATATCATCTGGCACGGAGCGAATACTGCTGATATGGATATAGTCCGCCAAATGCTCAAGCTGTTTATCCAAATTAAGGGCAGATAATGCCTGCTCAGTCGGTGCAAATACTCGCAGCTTACAGCCCAAATAGGCAATTTTTTTATCAGCAATGGTGCGATATTGTGGGAATGATACACCATAAATCGTTTTATCTTGCTCATCTTTTTGCTCAACAAAGGCAAGATGTAACTGGGTGTAGAGCTTACTCCACACCGCATGTGGGGAAATATCCGCTTGGGGAATTAAGGTAATTTCTTGATAAAATTTCATGATTCTTTTCCACTTGCACCAAAAACACCACCACGAACCAAGACCGCCATGACATAGTGCTGATTTTCCACGCTCGGCTTGTTATCTTTTAATACCCAGCCATCAAATAAGGAATAAAAATCCTGCTTTTGTCTGGGCTGACGAAATGCCGTACCCATCGTGGTTACCTGTCCATATGGCTCAACTGCAATCGGAAACTGAGCTTCTGGATACCAAGTATCAATGGTACGAATGGCATTACCGATTTTTTGAGAATGAATGCCTGCTTTGTCATTAATATGATACAAAACCTTGCTCTTAGTTTTGCCCGTATCCAAAATCAATTCTTGTGATGGATACACTTCTTGACCATAGCCAACCACCGCTTCTGCTGTGATATTTAAAATAATAAATGATTGATTGGTTAAGCCTTGCTCAATCCAGTTAGCCAAAGTCATAAGCTCTGGGTTTTGTGTATCAAAATTGTGAATAGAAATGCTTTTGGCGTCAAAAGTTAAAGTCTGCTGCTGATCTGCCAGTTTGCATGTCACATTGACCGTAATTTTTTCAGAACCGATACGGTTACGCCATAGCCAGCGGGCATTAGCGATATTGGTTGCATAGCGATGTGCCAGCGTCTTTACGCCATGCTCTTGTAGGTAGCCTTGCACCGTTTGTAATAATTTGGCTTGATAATTTGGGTCATTACAGACATTAGGTTTGCCGTCAAATGGTAGCACTTTGCATGTCCATGACACAATCAAAGTATCATTGTCTTCTAATAAAGATGCTGAATCTACTTTTTGTAAATTGGCTTTTTCAATTTCAGCATCAAGCTTAGCTGGGTCATTTGTAATGGTATTTTTTAAACGATTACTGATTGTGCCACGGATAGACTTTTCTTGAATACGCACAGGAACAATCCCACTGTTTTCATTTTGGCTGTTTTTTTGTGCCATAAAACCATCAGAAATATCCAAATTGCGTTCAAAAGCCAAGACAGTTGCTGTTGTTAATTTACTCATCAGATCACTCCATTTCATTGTATTAAGATTAAAATTATGATAACTCGTTTTGTGTCAGCAGATACAAACCTGTTTCATCATAGTGTTGTCGCCAAAAGGCTGTTTCAATATTGTCCTTTAGATGATGTGGATACACCCATTTGCCCAAACCGTAAACCACTTCTACATACTGGCTTGGATACTCAGGATTACGCACATTGTCCATTTTACCGGCCTCAAATTGTTCGCTAATTGCCTGATAGCCCATTGGCATAGGTACAATCCAGCCATGTCCTGTTTTGATGGATTTGGTGTGCCATTTGGTATTACCATCTAAATCCAGCTTTGGCAGATGGTGTAGTGTACACACATCAAGCAGTACATCAAGCGGTGTGGCTTTTGGATCGGTACTTTGGGCTTTATCAATCAATTCGCTAAATTCAGAACTGGCATCCATCAAAACAAATGCAGGCATTAAAAGTGGTACTATCTGATGCATACTTTCAAAACCAAAATACCGCACAGGATGGGTTTTGGCAATATTCATCACACTACCACCAGCAATACGCTGCCTAAAAATGGCTTGTGATAAAAATTGGGTCAGCTCTTGACTGCGTTTTTCTGAAAGCAAATCAGACGCTAATACCTCCACAGCAAAACTCATCACCAAATTACACTTACCCTCCTCCACAATTGGGGCTGTCTTACCATCTTTTTTGAGTGGATTACGAGTTTGATTAAAAGTATGGTCATGATATCTGCCCGCTCGATAAGTTTTGGGCGTGCATTCATAACAAGCCAGTAGCACACCACCTAATGCCAAATCAGCAAATCGCTCATCTGCCATTAAGGTGCGTGATAAGGCATGAAATGCGCCTGTAAATCCTGTTAGTGCAGGCAAACCATAGGTCAAAGGGCTAGAAATTGTATTGGCATCATAAATCACCATTTTGTGAAAATATACACACCCTACCCTAACTTTATCGTTCATAAAAACACCCCCTTGCCCAAGCGTTCATAAAATTTTTGCATCTCTTCAATTTCTCGTTGCCACTCATTATATTCTGCATCTGCAAAATCAAATTTTAGCTCTTTGACCGTGCTACGCAACTGCTGATTAAACCAAGACGCAAAATCTTGTAAAATGATTTTTTGCCATTCCTGCTTGGTTTTTTCGTCAGCAAACTTGGCCTCACCGTCTAAATCAGCACGATAAGGATCTAGCCATATTTTTTGGGCAAGTGGCAGTGCATAAGTCTTTGACCAGCCTGCTGGTTTATTTTGTAATACATGGGCAATGCCAAAAATCGTATGCAATAAGCGGTCTATGGCATCTTTGCGTTTATCTCGCACATCGATTGTATTTCTGGTATCTTTAACAACTTGAACCACATAATTAAAATCATCTTGAATATGGTATTTTAAAGTTTTACTCTCAAAAAAGTTTTCACAAAATTTAGATAAAGAAAATTCACGGTCTTGGCTTATTTTGGGCGGCAATGAGGGCAATAAATAGTTACGCCCGCCTTGTCGGCTTGTGAGCTGGCTGATATTTTGCGGTTTTGAGCCGCCCAATTGTACGATTGCCAAATTTGGCATACTGACATAAGATATATGCAGTGCATTGGATTTAAAGCGGTTCTCTAAGGCTTTTTTATTATCATCAGAATATCTTAATTGATTAATTTTTAAATAAACCCCATGAGTCAATACTGATGGATATAATGGGATAATATTGATATAGTCCAGCTCATTAAGCTGGCAAGCGGTGTCGGCATTGATATGCCAAAGTAGCTGTTTATTGAGCTCATGTGTGCTTGGGTTATCCGTGTTATTTTGCAGGGCTTTTTTAAAAGCACTATGATAATTTGCCGCCATACGCTCATCATCAGATAAAGAGCTGATAAAGCCAGCATGATTTTGAAGAATTAAATCTCGTATTTTAAGACCATCTGCCACATCAAAATCAAAGAATGTCGCCAAAGGCAGTGCCGCTGCATGACCACTGGCATCTAGTACTGGATCGGTAAGGCTGTGCGTGCCTATTAAAGTATTGGGCAGCTGTCTATTAAAAACAAAATTAACATTATCACCTCTGGCACTAAGATGAATGCCTTTAGAGATATGTGTGCCAAATGTCATCCATTGTGTCCACCTATTTGCCGCCAAATCAAGCCAAACACTTTTCTTGAATCTTTGCTCAATTTCTTGAATCTGTGATTGAAGTTGACCAATTGTCGTTACATCACCATCTTCTTGAGCTTTGGTAAGCTGTTTTTGTAATTTTTCTGATTTGATTGCAATTTGATTTTGTAAAAATCGACTGACTGCAGTTTTGGCAAGGTCGTTTGTTGTCATGATGAAAACTTCCTTTATTTATCTATGAATACGATGGATTAAGCTATATTTAAAAAATTAACCATAAATCTTAACGAAAAGTTAACATCGCCATTTTTTTGGTATAAACCGCTGAAAAAGCAATGTCTTAAGGCACCAATAACAACCGCACAGGTCGCTTGGTGTGGCTAGCAGTCAAGTCGCTCTGACATCATACCTAAAAAGGGTGAAAAATACCATTGAGATTGCCGACTATCTAGCATTACTTTGCTAAATTGTATTGCCACATGGGATAAATTACGCACCATCAAATGTGTCTGTAACCGCCTAATTTCATCGTACACATCACAGACCAGCCAAGTGCTAATTTGTGCGTGATGATAATCAAAATCCATCATTTGAATATAATGGTTGTGCAGATTGGCATGTGATAAACCATTTTGATTAATATCCTCCATGGCATATACCCTAAATCCATCACCCTGACCATCTACGATTTGGTTGGGAATCAGCACCCACGCTTCATCTTGCTGTATGCTGTGCCGAAATGGCGACACTTGCTGCAAATGAGTATGTATCCGATTAGATGCTCCCGCTTCTCGCCAATAGGCATTGATATAATTGGTTTTATTTGCCCCAAATAAATCATGCATCAAAGTATGTTCCAATTGCTCCAAGCTTTCGGGTCTATCTTTGATAGTATCTGTCCAAATGCGTGGGCGAGCATCAATTTGGCTTAGATGATTATCGCTCATTAAGGCGGTCATGTCATGTTCTGTAAGCTTATATTTTTTGGTTTCAAAGCCAGGTTTGGTAAATACAGGTCCATGGTGATTTTGTAATGCACGAATATTTTTATTGAGTATCAAGATATTGCTATCAAACACCTGTTTATTTGGGCGATGTCGCCATACTCGACCAGCCAACTGAATGATTGATCGCATTGAACTTGGCTCAACAATCGCCCAATCATAATCATGATCACGCCCCACCTCTGCCACAGGTGTTGCCAATACCATAAAAATATGCTGCTTAGCCTGACTTTTGGTCATCTGCTGCACAATGTCATCATGAGTAAAAAGCAGCTGTTCGTCATGCTCACTGCGTTTTAATACTTTATCTAAGCGACGCTCCAAGCGATTTCGCAAAATCAAAAGCTGTCGTGCGTGATAGCACACCACATGGATATGTGTATTTTGGTTGACTTGAGCATGTTGCAGATAAAACGCAATGCGTGTTAGCTGTTTGATATTTGCAATCCGCACCAAGCCAATGCTGGCACTTTTGCCCGTTTTTTTATCAACAGTATGATAACAATGATGCAACCGAACAGCACCATCAATGATATTTTGTGCCAATGTGCTATAAAATTCAGCTTTTTTATCTTGATGATAAGCCATGCCGACAGGCAGAATTTCAGCTTTACGGCGGATGGGCTGCTGCTGTAAAAAGCTGATGCGTTTTTTGATAAAAATTTGCTGCTGTTGCCTAAAGGTCTCCACCTTATCACAAGATATCACCATACTGCCATGTTTTTGTTCATCAAACCACGCACAGACGGTTTGTGGTGCAGGTTTATTTTGGCTTTGATTGAACAATTTGCGTCCAGCTAAATAACTTTCAAATAAGCCAGCAACCAAATCAGGCGGTAGCGTTGCTGATGACAGCAACACCTTTGAACCAAACATGCCTGCCAAATGTACCAGACGTGCTAATGCAGGCAAGTCATTATGATCAAATTCATCAGGTTCATCTAAAATCAAATCGCTACTAAGCAGCCGAAGCATTGGTGTGATATAGCCACCGCCTCGCTTACATTCACTCGCCCCAATCAGATGATCAATGGTACAAGTGACTATCGGAGAAAATAGTAAATCTTTGGCTTTATTATCAGCCAATAAAGTATCAATATTCAGCTTAGCCAGCTCAAGATGGGCAGCATGATACTCAGACGCAAAATCGACAAAGCCATCTACCAACGCCTCTGCTGATTCACTGCCCCAAGCTGTACTTGAGTCATCTTGGTTTTTGTGTTGTTCACCGATTTCAAATAACTGCCGAATACCGCCGCCACCCACCAAAATCGCCAAGACCTCATCACTTAACTGTAAATCCTGACGCAAACTTAGGCCTGTTTGCAAAGTCAATACACGCAGCCCTAACGCAATGGTGAATCTTGCCCCTTTTTTCTCATCTGATAAGCCATACATAATGCGAGCATTACCAATGGTCTTGCCACAGCCAGTAGATGCCATATTAACCCCAAAAAAGCCATGCACATCACTATCAGCCTGCACACTTTTGGCTATGTTAAAGGCATAATTTTGCCAAACAAATCGCTCAATATTGGTATTTTTGCTTAATGGGCGATGCGACAGCAATGTCGGTAATTGCTCACCGATAATCGGTAAATAGCGAGCAAAATGTGCCGTAAAGGAAGCAACACCCAGCAAATGCTCATCTAAAAATTGCTTAGGTTGTTTTGTTTTACGGTTGGTATTGGCAAGTAAATTTAAAGAGGATTTTGTGGCAACACGGCGATGGTCGCCATCTTTTAATGAAGAGTAGTTATGGTCACCGACCATTAAACACAGCCGTGATAAATACAGTAAAATGGCATTATCAATCGGCTTATCTTGTGCAGACAGTGCTTGTAAAGTTGGGTCTTTTATGGCTTTGTTTGCCCAACGCTTTATGCGACTTTGCCAAGCGTTACTGTCGATCACACACTGATCAAATTGCCAAAAATCAACCAATTTTTTATTGGCTTTATGAGCTGTTTCAAAGGTTCTGGGATTTTTTACCCAATGGTCGTTGGCGGTGAAATCTGCATAAATCTTAGTTAGCGGGCGTTCAAAATATAATTTTAAGGTTGAGGCATTTGTTTGAAAACTTATGCGTTCTTGTTCCTTTAAAAATACATTGACCAAAGGTGGCAAACGATGATGGCTAACAACAAGCCAAGCCACCCACTGCCCAAGTGGCGGCAATTTGGATAAATCGGCATGATCCAAATTACAAGGTTTTAAATAATCATTTAACGCTGATAATTTTTGGGTCTTTAGCCACTCATCAATGCGTCCAAAGCGTTCTAACCACTGAGAATCAGTTTGACAATCTTGGATCAGCCAAAGCAAAATTTTCAGCGAAATCCATTCGTGGCGATAAGGATCGCCTTGGGTGCTGCCATGTTTTAGCTTATGCTGAAAACCAAGCGTAGATTTGCCCAAATCATGTAGCAGTGCTGCCAAAGTTGCGATGATTTGGATGGCACTGATATAGTACCAATCATTTTGCCATTCACTGTGCAAAATATTACGGCGTGTTTGGTTCACTGGCACCCAGCCATATTCATTAAATTTATGGCGATTACCCACAATCCACAACAGCTCGCTGTGTTTGCGTGTGTGAAAGCGGTAACAGCTGATGGCGGTATTTTTGCTTGCGGTACGTGCAAGCAGTTTTTTGACCATGACAAGCCCATCTTCGGTAATGACGGTCTGCCAAGTATTATGACCGATGCGATTGGCAAACGCATCTAACACAAGGCGTGTGCGTTGCAGTGCCTTTTTTTCACATTGGGAAATAAAGGTCACAATCATTTTATACGCCTTTAAAATACTGCGACGCCAATTTGACTTGACTAAACATAAAATCCAGTGCCTTATACTCGGTGAATTTTTGTAAGATTTTTTGGCGAAATTCTTGTTCTGTAAAATTTTGTTTCGCACAAACAAATGACCACGGCAGAACAATGGCATCTTTTACTAAATCTGCCACATCAAAAACAAGCGCCCCACGCCGTGTCTTACCATGCATCACCGCAAACCCATGCGGAATGCCAAGCACCCACAAAGTACAAGCTCCTAAACCATACGCCAAATAATTACCATGATTCAAAAAACGATTGGCATCATCACTTGCATGAAAATCCCGCTCAAACGATAATGCACACTTGGTTTTTGCATAGTGATACAACCGCTTGGTCATCAATGCTTCAGCCAACAAAAGATCACCAACGCTGTCTACTTGCTCAATTTTATTTGTAAATGCGGTATGTAGTTGTACGACATCATAGTCTGTGATATCAAATCCTGCTTCTTGTAGCTGCTTGTCTTTTAACCAAACTTTTTGGGTAAATTCTAGGCGTTGTTTTTGAAACACTTTGGCAATCGTGAGCCGTTTTTTATCATCAAACCAAAAAGACAGCCAGCCTTGGACATATTCGGTCGGGCGATATTCATTTTGTGGACTAAGCCACTGTATTTCTACCCCTGAAAATAATGGCGTCGCACCGCCCCCACAAAAGCCAACCAACACGCCAGCACCAGTAAGCAGACGCATCGCTGCTTGTGTAATAGAAGTGCCTGTGCCAAGTAAAATGACCGTCGTGTTGGCGATCGGAATATTATAATAGTGGTTTTGGTATTTCGTTTCGGTCAGGTACAAGATACGCCCATCTTTTTGCATGACTCAGCAATGCTCAAGATAAAATAAATTCGCCCGTTTGGAGTGTAAAATTGCTTTTAGGTCGGCAGGTTTGAGCGTACTCATGATGACACAAATCCATGTTTAATAATTCAATTTTATCCTAACAATTTTCAACATCATTTAATATGATTTTATTGGATTATAAACTAAAAATAAATTTATACCAATCATTTTTTAATTGTATTTAGCGATTAAAATGTTTTAAGATAACCCAACCAGAAGATGGAAAAATAACTGATTGACCCTTTATTTTTTTACTATTTAAAAACTTGAATATTTTCAATAAGTTATAACATGAAGATTTTTGATTGGGTTTTTGACAAATTTTATCATAATGACTTGTTATTTCTTATTATTTTGGTTTATACTAACTCTTCACGACCGCACAGGTCGCTTAGAAATTGTCCTTATCTGATTACTGCTGGCATCTATTCTTCACGACCGCACAGGTCGCTTAGAAATGAGTATTTTTTCATCATTCTTCAATCTCCGTCTTCACGACCGCACAGGTCGCTTAGAAATTCAAAATAAAAGTTGCCCTTGCCACGCTCAACTTCACGACCGCACAGGTCGCTTAGAAAAGCCAACCATAAAACTCAATCAACCAACTACACTTCACGACCGCACAGGTCGCTTAGAAAGTTTTTTCACCAATGCCAAACATTGCTTTAAGCTTCACGACCGCACAGGTCGCTTAGAAAAAAGGTACAGGCGGTAACGCTGGAAAAAAATTCTTCACGACCGCACAGGTCGCTTAGAAATTTCATGACCTGCGTAGAACTGCACGCACCAACTTCACGACCGCACAGGTCGCTTAGAAAGTATTTCGTGTTTGCCTCTCCAAAAATTGAGCCTTCACGACCGCACAGGTCGCTTAGAAAAATGCTGATACTACCGCCTCGGATGTTGGGGGCTTCACGACCGCACAGGTCGCTTAGAAACAGTCTTGATATCGAACGGTACAGCATATCGCCTTCACGACCGCACAGGTCGCTTAGAAAATAGCCCGCTAAAGTCGTTGGCTTATTGGTAACTTCACGACCGCACAGGTTGCTTAGAAATGTTCTGATGCGTCTTGACAGCGCTTGCTCTTCTTCACGACCGCACAGGTCGCTTAGAAAACACAGACATGCGATTGGTGATATTACTAATTCTTCACGACCGCACAGGTCGCTTAGAAACATACTTTACGGTGAGCGAGAAATTGGTGGTTCTTCACGACCGCACAGGTCGCTTAGAAATTAAAATCTACGCCATCCAAATGCTCAATGAACTTCACGACCGCACAGGTCGCTTAGAAAACGCTCTAGCTTGATCTTATCAATGCGACTTTCTTCACGACCGCACAGGTCGCTTAGAAACCGCACAGGTCGCTTAGAAATGTCCAATCGCTTGTATTGCCTAGCTTATCCACTTCACGACCGCACAGGTCGCTTAGAAAGCTGATGTTGCTTTCAATCGTGCCAATTTTGCCTTCACGACCGCACAGGTCGCTTAGAAATCTCCAGTTGGCAACGAAAATCCATTTTTCTCCTTCACGACCGCACAGGTCGCTTAGAAATACTTTAAATAATTGATTGTTCATAGTTTTAACTTCACGACCGCACAGGTCGCTTAGAAAGTGCTGAATGTGAAAGCATTGCATGGTCGGCTCTTCACGACCGCACAGGTCGCTTAGAAAATCTTTGCACATAGAGACCAAAACCTTATCAACTTCACGACCGCACAGGTCGCTTAGAAATCTCCAGTTGGCAACGAAAATCCATTTTTCTCCTTCACGACCGCACAGGTCGCTTAGAAAGCAATGAAACACGCACGCTGACAGACGCTAACCTTCACGACCGCACAGGTCGCTTAGAAAATGCCTGACACCACACCGCCTGACTGCACTTTCTTCACGACCACACAGGTCGCTTAGAAATAGCACCGCCCAGCCGCCCACACACGCACATTCTTCACGACCGCACAGGTCGCTTAGAAAAAGCGATTAATCCGCTCACCAATTGTTCTGTTCTTCACGACCACACAGGTCGCTTAGAAATTTTGTTCTATGGCTACGCTGATTATTTAAAATTTTTGTGCCAATCCCTTGAAAATTTTATCCTTAACCATTATGAAGATGGGGAATTTATATTAACTTTTTTGGGGCAATTTATGACCGAGCAAACCACCGAACAAACCACTATGGAAGAGATTATGGCTGAGACGACAACCGAGCAAGTCGAAGCACTTCATAGCCAAATCCAAGCGCTAGAAAATGAAGTCAAAGAAGCCAAAGAGACTGCTGCGCGTGCCAATGCCGAAAGCTATAACGCCCAACGCCGCATGGAACAAGAAACCGACAAAGCCAAAAAATTTGCACTACAAAAGTTTGCCAAAGAGCTTTTGGAGGTGGTTGACAACCTAGAGCGTGCCATTAAAGATGCTGAAGAGACAGGTGCAGATGACGCATCACTTGAAGGTATTCGCCTAACACATAAAGTACTGCTTAGCGTTCTTGAAAAAAATGGCGTCGTGGCCGTGGGTAATGTCGGTGATACATTCAATCCAGAGATTCATGAAGCGGTGGGTATTTTCCCAGAAGCCGAGAAAGATATCATCGGTCAGGTGCTTCAAAAAGGCTACATTCTCAACGAACGCACCTTAAGACCTGCGATGGTAATGGTAGGGGCTTAAGTCAAATCTTGGGTATTTATTGAACAATTTCAATCAGTTAAATAAAATAAATTTTTTGAAAAAAGTTGAATAATCCCCTTGAAAAGCCAAAAATAAAACAAATATAACACCCAAGCTTGGTAGTATTTTAAATTAAATTTTAAAGCTTAACTAAGCATCAATAATTTCAACATTAAAATAATTTTAAATCTGGAGTAAATTATGGCTAAAGTTATTGGTATTGACCTAGGTACAACCAATTCATGTGTGGCAGTACTTGAAGGTGATAAAGTCAAAGTAATTGAAAACGCAGAAGGTGCACGCACCACACCATCGATTGTGGCATTTAAAGATGGTGAAACTTTGGTCGGTCAAGCGGCTAAGCGTCAAGCGGTCACCAACCCAAAAAATACTTTATTTGCAATCAAACGCCTAATCGGTCGTCGTTTTGAAGATAAAGAAGTCCAAAAAGACATCTCACTTGTACCTTTTAAAATTGTCAAAGCAGATAATGGCGATGCTTGGGTTGAGGTCAATGATAAAAAACAAGCACCGCCACAGATCAGTGCTGAAGTTTTACGCAAAATGAAAAAAACCGCCGAAGACTATCTTGGCGAAGCTGTAACCGAAGCTGTCGTTACTGTACCTGCCTATTTTAATGATGCCCAGCGTCAAGCAACCAAAGATGCAGGTAAAATTGCAGGTCTGGATGTCAAACGCATCATCAACGAACCAACTGCAGCCGCTTTGGCATACGGTATGGATAAAAAAGGTGGTGATAAAACTGTGGCAGTTTATGATTTGGGTGGTGGTACATTTGATGTATCAATCATCGAGATTGCCGATGTCGATGGCGATCAGCAATTTGAAGTTTTAGCAACCAATGGCGATACCCACTTGGGCGGCGAAGATTTTGACTTAGCATTGATTGATTATTTGGTTGAAGAGTTTAAAAAAGAACAAGATGTTAACTTAAAAGGCGACCCTTTGGCAATGCAGCGTCTAAAAGAAGCTGCCGAAAAAGCCAAAATTGAGCTATCAAGCAGCCAATCAACGGAAGTAAACTTGCCTTACATTACTGCAGATAGCTCAGGTCCAAAGCACTTGGTGGTTACCATCAGCCGTGCTAAGCTTGAAAGCTTGACTGAGGATATGGTTGCTCGCACAATTATCCCTTGCAAAACTGCTCTTGAAGATGCTGGCTTATCAGCAAGCGATATTGATGATGTGATTTTGGTTGGTGGTCAAACTCGTATGCCACTGGTTCAACAAAAAGTTCAAGAATTTTTTGGTAAAGAACCTCGTAAAGATGTCAACCCAGATGAAGCAGTTGCCATGGGTGCTGCTATCCAAGGTGCGGTACTGTCTGGTGATAAAAAAGATGTTCTGCTACTTGATGTGACGCCATTAACTCTAGGTATCGAAACGATGGGCGGTGTGATGACACCAATCATTGAGAAAAACACCATGATTCCCACCAAAAAATCACAGGTATTCTCAACAGCAGCAGATAATCAACCAGCGGTATCAATCCAAGTTTATCAAGGTGAGCGTAAAATCGCCAACCAAAATAAACTGTTGGGTAACTTTGACTTAACGGATATTCCACCTGCACCTCGTGGTGTACCACAAATTGAGGTTACTTTTGATATCAACGCTGATGGTATCATGAATATCAGTGCTAAAGATAAAGGCACAGGTAAATCACAATCTATTCAGATTAAAGCAGACTCTGGTCTATCAGAATCTGAAATTGAAGAGATGATTCGCACCGCTGAGGCAAATGCTGCCGAAGATGAGAAGTTTGCTAACCTTGCAAATGCTCGTAATGAAGCAGATGGTCGTATTCATGCTGTCCAAAAAGCACTAAAAGAAGCTGGTGATAAAGTTACAACTGAAGAGACTACTGCTGTTGAATCTGCCATCAGTGCACTTGAAGCTGCTGCCAAAGAAGATGATGCTGATGACATCAAAGCTAAACTTGAAGCTTTAGATAATGCGTTCTTGCCAATCAGCCAAAAAATCTACGCTGATGCAGGTGCTCAAGGTGCTGAGCCACAACAAGAACAAGCAAAACCCGCTGATGATGGTGTCGTTGACGCTGAATTCACCGAAGTCAAAGACAAGTAATCACTTGTTGACTTCACCAAAATAGCCCATTCATGATGGGCTATTTTTATTGAATTGGCAACATAAAAACCCTAAAATCATTACATTGGGGTGCTGATAAAGTGTTATACTATCTTATCTAATAAATCTGCTACTTCACTACACGGAGAAGCCATGAGCGACATTTTAAATCAATTTATTCCCATCTTTTTTGTCACCTTTGGGATTTTTATTTTATTTTTCTTATTTATGGGTGTTGGCTATTTTGTCAAAAAAAAGCCACTTAAGGGATCTTGTGGCGGTGTGGCGACCTTAATGGGTGATGAACATTGCCAATTTTGTGGCAATGACCCCAATAAATGCGAAAGTAATATCGACAAGATTGACGATACCGCTCGCAATAAATTAAGCAAGATTGCCAAACAAGCTTAAAAATCAAATAAAATCAGTCAAATATATCATCATTTGACTGATTTTATGGGCAAAGATGATAAGAATTAAACAAGCGGCATTTGCCCAAACCCTCGTCTTTGACGCATCACCTCATATAACACCATTCCTGTGGCAACACTGACATTGAGGCTTTGAGGACGATCCAAAACTTCTGCCATAGGAATATATACCAAAGTATCACACATCGTTTGAGTTAATCGACGCATGCCATCACCTTCTGAACCCATGATGATGGCAACCTTACCCCCAAAATCACATTCAAATGCTGGCTTAGCAGACTTATCAAGTGCCGTTCCAAAAATAAATACACCTGATTTTTTCATTTTTTCTAGTGTTCGAGCCAAATTGGTTACCGATATCACAGGGATGACCTCAGAAGCCCCAACGGAAACCTTAGCCACAGTCGGTGTTATCGGTGCTGACTGGTGTCGAGGAAGAATAACTGCATCCACACCCATCGCACAAGCGGTACGCAAGCAGGCACCTAGATTATGAGCATCTGTAATCTGATCGAGTACCAAAAACAGCACATCATCTTGCATAAGCAAATTATCCAGAATCGTCTCATCTGCCATCGGTGCGATGCGTGCCAGAGCAACCACGCCTTGATGTTGCTGACTGCCACAAAGCTCGGTCAATCGCTCACGGTGAGCATTTTGGATACTGATACCAAAATGCTTGGCAGACTGAACAATCAGCTGATGCTCTGAACTCATCTGCCCATCGTCACGCAACTGAATAAATAAACCAAGCACCTCTTCAGGACGGCGTTTAATCAACATACTAACAGCATGAATGCCATAAAAGTACGGATTTTTGGGCTTGGCTGGCTTGGCTTGGTGATGTGGTTTGTTCAGTTTTTCTTTAGAAGAAGATTTAAAGCTTTGATTATCTGTTTTTTGACTGCGTTTTTTCATGATATTATCTTTGAGTGATTAAAATTGATCATCATGCCAGTAGGCTTAGCATGGCTTAGTTTATTTTAGAGTCAGAAATTTTGGTGAATTACTTGGTAAATTTCAGTAGGCTCAAGCGTCACAAGCTCATCAACCATCACATCAGGCTCATAAGCATGGATGATATTCTTAAGCCGCTCACCCAGTGCCAAATAGTGATACTGTCTATGATGCAGCAACCTCCGCCATGCTTGATAGGCCATTTCGCTACTAATAATGACAAAGACATCAGCTTTTTCGTTGATTATTTTTAAATTTTTCTGAAAATTATCCATCAAATCCATGGGAATAAATCGCTCATACCAACGAATGACATCAATCTGAACGCCTCGTGCTTTTAATGTCTCATGTAACAGCTTACGCCCACCAGCACCCCGCCAAATCAAAACCCGACTGCCTGATATCAGCGACCGAATCTCAGTCATTGCCAGCATACCCTCGTTATTAGTAACCCTAGGTAAAACAACAGACAGCCCACGATCAGTCAATACTTTGGCAGTTGCCAAACCAACAGCAACAATGGGTGCATTAGGCAACTTGGATTGCCAATGATGGCCACCATGCAACTTATCTAAATATTCAAGTGCTCGCCGTGCTGACTCAACGCTGGTCACCACAAGCACATCATAGTCATGATCAAGCCATGCACGCATCATCGATGCTTTGGTCTCTGTCATGGGCAGCGTCTGGATGTCTAACAGCGGCAGATCGATGACTGGCATACCCGTCATTTGACGAATGGCTTGCCCACGGTGCTTGGGTCGGGTGTTAATGAGTAAAGTTGACATCATGAATTAAGGGCATTTTGATAAACTTGTTTTAAAATATCATCCGCACCTTGCATGAGTAACTCATGTGCGACATCTATCCCAAGTTGTTCGGCTGCTTGTTCATCCAGTTGGATTTCACCCATAAGCTTGTGTGACTGTTGTGCTTTTAATAAGGTCTTACCGTCCACTGAGCCGACTCGTCCACGCAGAGTCAACATACCATCTTCAATCACAGCAAAGCCTGCAATCGGTACTTGGCAACCGCCTTCAAGGGCACGATTCATAGCACGCTCAGCCAACACACACAGGCGTGTCTTGGGGTGATTAAGCGGAGATAACAACAGCTTAATTGCTTCATCATCGCTGCGGCACTCGATGGCAAGCGCCCCTTGACCCACCGCAGGTAAAGACAGTTCATCATCAAGCTCATGACGAATCCGCTTATGTAAACCCAACCGCTCAAGACCACTTGTCGCCAAGATAATGGCGTCATATTCTCCTGCATCAAGCTTACCCAACCGAGTGCCGACATTGCCACGCAAACTTTTGATGTCCAAATCAGGTCGTGCCTGACGCAGCTGACACTCACGGCGTAAACTGGATGTACCAAGAACTGCCCCTGTGGGCAAATCATCCAAATGCTCAAAACGATTCGACACAAAAGCATCTGTCGGTGCATGACGCTCACAATAAGCCCCAAGCATCAGCCCCTCAGGTAGTACCATCGGTACATCTTTGAGTGAATGCACTGCAATATCAGCACGCTTATCATACAAAGCCTGTTCAAGCTCCTTGACAAACAGCCCCTTACCACCAATTTTGGCAAGTGGTGTATCCAAAATCTTATCACCTTTTGTCACCATCTCAAGCAGCTCAACTGACAAAGATGGGTAAAGCTGTTCAAGTTTTGCTTTGATAAAATTCGCCTGCCACAGTGCCAATGGGCTTTGGCGTGTGGCAATGGTTAGGGTGCGTATGGTCATATGCGATCCAAATTTTTGATAAATTTAATCTATTATAAGAAATTTGGCGATCAAATACCAACATCTACCATGGATTTGTTCATCATCTTTATACCAATTATTATTAATTAGTTATTTTTATTAATTATGTTATAAAATTTAGATAAAGTACCATCATATACCGCCTAAAATTATGCTATACTTTGGAGACATTTTATCATTTAAAGTCATACAAGGAATTAGCATGAGCGAACAAACTTCAAGCATGTGGGGCGGTCGTTTTTCAGAGGCGACGGACAGTTTTGTCGCAGAATTTACCGCATCGGTCAATTTTGATAAGCGGATGGCACGCCAAGATATTCAAGGCTCTATCGCCCACGCCACCATGCTGGGTATGTGTGGCATCATCACCCAAGATGAATCTTGTCAAATCATTAACGGTCTTACCCAAATTCAAGCCGAGATTGATGACGGTAAGTTTCAGTGGTCGGTAGTGCTTGAGGATGTGCATATGAATATCGAAAGCCGCTTGACGACACTTATCGGTGATGTCGGTAAAAAATTGCACACTGGTCGCAGTCGCAATGACCAAGTTGCTACAGACATTCGCCTATGGCTGCGTGATGAGACGGATAATATTCTGGTGCTGCTTGCCAAACTACAAAGTGGACTTTTGGATTTGGCAGCCAACCACACTAAGACCATCATGCCCGGCTTTACCCATCTTCAGACCGCTCAGCCTGTCAGCTTTGGGCATCATGTCATGGCATGGTTTGAAATGCTTGTGCGTGACAGCGAACGCTTTGTAGATACACGCCACCGAATTAATCAAATGCCGCTAGGTTCGGCTGCTTTGGCAGGTACCACCTATCCAATTGATCGCACCATCACCGCACGCCTGCTCGGCTTTGAGGGCATTTGCCAAAACTCACTAGATGCGGTGTCTGACCGTGATTTTGCCATTGAATTTACTGCCAATGCGTCTATCTTAATGATGCATTTATCACGCATGAGCGAAGAGCTGATCTTGTGGATGAGTGCACAGTTTGGCTTTATTCATATTCCTGATCGATTTTGCACAGGTTCATCCATCATGCCCCAAAAGAAAAACCCTGATGTACCAGAATTGGTGCGTGGCAAGGCAGCGCGTGTCTTTGGGCAGCTCACCACTTTGCTGACACTCATGAAAAATCAGCCACTGGCTTATAACAAAGATAACCAAGAGGATAAAGAGCCACTGTTTGACTGCGTGGACACCTTAACTGGTAGCCTGCTTGCCTTTGCTGATATGTTGCCAAATATCATCCCAAATGTGGGCAATATGCGTGCAGCGACCATGAAAGGATATGCCACAGCAACTGATCTAGCAGACTATTTGGTCAAAAAAGGCTTACCATTTCGTGATGCACATGAGGTGGTGGGTAAAGCGGTTGGGCTTGGTGTCTCAAAAGGCGTGGATCTTAGTGAGCTTTCATTAGATGAACTTCAAAGTTTTAGCCCACTGATAGAATGTGATGTCTTTGATTGCCTAACTTTAGAAGGTTCACTAACTGCACGCAATCACATTGGCGGTACTGCACCAAATCAAGTATTATCAGCAATTAAACGGGGTCGTGAACGAATTATCAATCCCAAAACCGCCTAAACCAATCCACGGTCTACGAATGATAAATGACAAGAATTTATTAATATCAATAAATTTTATCAAATATCATTTACAACATATTTGGACAAATTAAGTATCCTGCCTTATCCTTTAAAAATAAGCCGCTAAAATGCCCAAAAACATAACTCAGTCATGTTTTTGGGCATTTTACTAGGATAATTTAATGGTCGGCCAAAAACCCACCACTTTGGCGTGCCCAAAGCGATGCATACACGCCATTTTTGGCAATCAGCTCATCATGACTGCCCATTTCTACGATATGACCCCGATCCATCACCACAAGCTTATCCATCGAGGCGATCGTTGATAACCGATGGGCGATGGCGATGACAGTTTTGCCTGCCATCATATCATCAAGGCTTTGGGTGATGGCATGTTCAACTTCACTATCTAACGCACTGGTCGCTTCATCAAGCAATAAAATTGGTGCATTTTTAAGCATCACACGAGCGATAGCGATACGCTGGCGTTGACCACCTGATAGTTTGACACCACGCTCGCCAACCTGTGTATCAAGCCCTGTATTGCCAAATTTATCTTTTAAAGTCTGGATAAAATCCCATGCGTGAGCTGCTTTAGCAGCTGCGATAATCTCATCATCGGTGGCATCAGGACGACCATAAGCGATATTTTCACGCACTGTACGATGTAGTAGCGAAGTATCTTGGGTAACCATGCCGATATTTTGACGCAAAGATTCTTGGGTGATGGTCTTAATATCTTGCTGGTCAATGTAAATTTGACCGCCATCAATATCATAAAATCGCAAAAGCAAATTAACCAGCGTGGACTTACCTGCCCCTGAGCGACCTACCAATCCGACTTTTTCGCCTGCCTTGATGGATAAACTAAAATCATCAAGCAATGGTTGGCTTTGGTCTTTTTTACCATAGTTAAATGAAACTTGCTTAAAATCAATCTGTCCTTGTTTCACATGAAACACTTGGGCATTAGGGTCATCTACCACATGATGTGGCGTGGTTAAAGTCTTCATACCGTCTTGAACCGTGCCTAGATATTCAAATAATCCCGCCGTCTCCCAAAGTACCCAATGGGTCAGACCCTGCAAACGAATAGCAAGTGCCCCTGAAACCGCAACTGCACCTGCGCCCACCACGCCAGACATCCACAAATACACGCTCATCGCAACCGATCCTGAGACCGTCAAGACAGCAATCACAGAAACCAAAATTTCAAGCAGTGAGACAAGTCGCATCTGGTCATGCACTGTGCCTAAAAAATGTTTCATGGCTTCTTTGGCATAGCCAGATTCTCGGTGTGAATGGCTAAATAGCTTCACTGTGTTGATATTAGCATAAGCATCGGTAATTCGACCTGTCATCAAAGCACGAGCATCCGCCTGTATCCGACTGGTACGCTGAAGGCGTGGCAATACAAATACCAATAAAGCCGAAACCGCTAAAATCCAAAATACAAATGGCACTGTCAGTAGTGGGTGAATCCCAGTCAAAACAGCCCCTGCTCCCACCAAAAATGTGAGAATAAAGACAAACACACCAATCAGCGTCATGACCACATCACGCACCGCTAAAGCGGTTTGCATCACCTTGGCTGATACACGGCCAGAGAATTCATCTTGATAAAATTGCATCGACTGGCCCAGCATTTGCTGATGAAAAATCCAGCGTAAACGCATTGGTACTACTCCTTGTAGCACCTGATGGTGAATGGTTGTTTCAAACAAAAGCACCAACGGAATGAATGCACTGATTGCCAGCATGATCAATAGATCTGACTTTTTTTGTGTCCAAAATTCACTGGGAGAATACACACTAAGCCAGTCAACAATTTGCCCAATCCACGCATACACATATGCCCAATAGATGCCTGCAATTGCTGTTAATACTGTAAACAACAAAAGCCAACCACGATATCCCAAAGTACAGGCATAAATAAATGAAGCCAGCGAATGGGTATGGGTGGGCAGGCTAATATCAGGAAAAGACTCTAAACGTTTTTCAAAATATGAAAAGAACGACATAAGTTACCAATTTTATGAATACAATTATCCATTATAACAGAATTTAATGGCTCGCCGAACATCCATCCAACAAGCCATCTTGAAAAATATCCCAAAATATAAAGTATTAAGTAAAATCATACTTCGTGATACAGCTTACTGCCTTCTTCTTTATATTTTTCTTTCATTTGTTGTAGTCCTCTTTCCACATCCAATCCTTTGGCATAATCACGGACATTTTGGGTAATCTTCATGGAGCAAAATTTAGGGCCACACATAGAACAAAAATGTGCCGATTTATGGGCTTTTTTAGGCATGGTCTCATCATGCATAGAGCGAGCCGTATCTGGATCAAGCGATAAGTTAAACTGATCCTCCCAGCGAAACTCAAAGCGAGCCTTAGACAGGGCATTGTCACGCACTTGGGCGCCAGGGTGTCCTTTTGCCAAATCAGCAGCGTGGGCGGCGATTTTGTAAGTAATGATACCATCTTTAACATCTTTTTTATTAGGCAGACCCAAATGCTCTTTTGGCGTAACATAGCACAGCATTGCTGTACCATACCAACCAATCATCGCCGCCCCTATCGCACTGGTGATGTGGTCATAGCCAGGTGCGATATCAGTTGTTAGAGGTCCCAGCGTATAAAATGGCGCTTCTTTACACACATCCAATTGCAAATCCATGTTTTGTTTAATCATATGCATGGGTACATGCCCAGGCCCTTCAATCATGACCTGAACATCATGCGCCCATGCTCTTTGGGTAAGCTCGCCCAGTGTGTGCAGCTCACCAAATTGTGCTTCATCATTAGCATCTTGGATACAGCCAGGTCTTAGCCCATCACCCAAACTAAATGACACATCATAAGCTTTCATAATCTCACAAATCTCATCAAAATGTGTGTATAAAAAGTTTTCTTGATGGTGAGCTAAGCACCATTGTGCCATGATAGAGCCGCCACGGCTGACAATGCCTGTCAAACGATTGGCAGTCAGAGGTACATAACGAAGTAGCACGCCTGCATGAATGGTAAAATAATCCACGCCCTGTTCAGCTTGCTCGATGAGTGTGTCTTTAAAAATCTCCCAAGTTAAATCTTCTGCTACGCCACCGACTTTTTCTAACGCCTGATAAATCGGCACTGTGCCAATCGGCACAGGTGAATTACGGATAATCCATTCTCGTGTCTCGTGGATATTTTTACCCGTCGACAAGTCCATGATGGTATCTGCCCCCCAGCGGGTCGCCCATGTCATCTTAGCAACCTCTTCTTCGATGCTAGAACCTAAAGCAGAATTGCCAATATTGGCATTGATTTTTACCAAAAAATTACGCCCAATAATCATTGGCTCACATTCTGGATGGTTAATATTGGCAGGAATAATCGCACGCCCTGCAGCAACCTCAGAGCGGACAAATTCTGGGGTAATCTGTATTAAATTATTTGCCCCAAAGTTTTGTCCTTGGTGCTGACGCATATCAATGCCTTCACGCTGACGCTGATTTTCACGAATGGCGATGTATTCCATTTCAGGGGTAATGATACCTTGCTTGGCATAGTGCATTTGAGTGATATTTTTACCCAATTTAGCTCGGCGTGGTTTTGATATATGGGCAAAACGAATGTTTTGGGTGCGAATATCTTTAAGACGCTCACGCCCAAATTGGGAGGTTAATCCACTAAGCTCTTCACTATCATCACGCTCAAGAATCCAGTTTTGACGTACATGAGGCAGACCTTTATTTAGGTCAATTTGTACATTAGGGTCGGTATAAACACCTGAGGTATCATAAACCAAAATTGGCTCATTTTTCTCAAGGCCACCTTGGGCAAGCCCTGTTGGTGTATCTGTTAAGCTAATTTCACGAAATGGTACGGCAATATCAGGGCGAGACCCTTGGATATACACCTTTTTAGAAGCAGGCAAGACTCGGGTTAAATCTTTGGCATCTTCATCATGTTGGGCAATGATTTGGTTTAAAGCTGGGTTGGTCGGTTGGCTCATGGCATGTCCTTAAATTGGCTTTATCAATCAAGCCATTTAAAGAACTTGTCAATGAAACGGGCTAATTTCATGACACATCTTTAATTCACTTGATTCCTACGCAGGTCTTAACCTTCAGGTTCAACGGTATTTGTTTATAACTTTATGATAATACATTCAATAATATCACAGTAAAACAATCTCAACAGCTGCTTGGCTGTACTCCGTCAAGTTACAAAGATTAGTATAGCATAATTTTAAGAGGATAAATATTTTTAATGATATGCGTTTTTGGCTTGTCAGTCATCGCATCTGCCTGTTATCATATACGCATAATTATTTTTGTCTCTTAGGAATATCGCATGAAAGTTTTGGTTTTGGGTGGCGGCGTCATCGGCACCACAACGGCGTATTATCTTGCCAAAAAAGGCGTTCAAGTGACCGTCATTGAGCGTCAACACGCGGTTGCCCAGGAGACAAGTTTTGGTAATGCTGGGCAAATCTCACCAGGCTACTCAACACCATGGGCTGCCCCTCAAATTCCCACAAAAGCGATTAAATGGCTATTTCAAAAACATGCGCCATTAGCGATTCGCCCTGATGGGTCAAGCTTTCAAATGTCGTGGCTGACCCAAATGCTCAAAAACTGTACCCATAAACGCTATACCATCAATAAATCACGCATGATGCGGGTGGCTGAGTACAGCCGAGACTGTTTTCGTCAGTTGCGTCTTGATACTGGTATTGATTATGAACATCGCACCCAAGGCACACTTCAGCTATTTCGCACCCAAGCACAGCTTGATCAGGTCGGCAAAGACATTGAAGTATTAAAAGAATGCGGCGTGGATTATGAGCTACTAGATAAAAACAGTCTCAGCCAAGCTGAACCTGCTTTGGCTCATGCGGCCGCACAGCTGACGGGCGGTCTAAGATTGCCGCACGACGAAACTGGCGACTGTAATTTATTCACCAAAGCACTGGCTGAGATCTGCAAAGATATGGGCGTTGAATTTCGTTTTAATACCACAATTGACAAAATCACTCATAATAACCAAACCATTACTGGCGTCATCGCTGACGGTGAGCTCATCACTGCAGACAGTTATGTGCTTGCATTGGGCAGTTATTCACGGGCGATGGCAAAGTCGCTGGGGCTTGATTTACCCGTATATCCAGTTAAAGGATATTCATTGACTGTGCCTATTATTGATGAAAGCCGTGCACCCATTTCCACCGTCATTGATGAAACCTATAAA
>NZ_KV796834.1:25946-49164 GCF_001809255.1 Moraxella sp. HMSC061H09 | reverse complement strand
AAATTGCCATCACACGATTTAATCAACGCATTCGTGTGGGCGGTATGGCGGAGTTAAGTGGCTTTGATTTGAATTTACGACAAAAACGCCGTGAGACACTTGAGATGGTTACCAAAAGCTTGTTTGATGGCGGAGATTTAAAAAACGCAACCTTTTGGACGGGTCTTCGACCCATGACACCAGACGGTACGCCCATCATTGGTCAAACTGATCTAAAAAATTTGTATCTCAATACTGGGCATGGTACCTTAGGTTGGACCATGTCTTGTGGTTCAGGCAGCCTAATCAGTGATATCATTACCCATCAGACACCCAGCATCAGCCTTGATGGCCTATCATTAACCCGTTATCAATCAGCATAAGGAAAATTATGAGTATCATCCAAAAATTTGACAGCAATGACACCTTAAGCGAAGTGGCGGTTCATGGCAGTGTGGTTTATTTGGCAGGTCAAGTACCTGACGATGATAGCCTTGACATCGCTGGGCAGTCACGCCAAGTCTTTGCTAATATCGACAAGGCATTGGCTTTGGCAGGCACCGACAAAAATCACTTGCTATCTGCTCAAGTGTTCATCAAAAATTTGGAGGATTTTGAAGGCTTTAATAACGCTTGGAAAGAATGGATGGCAGGCTCAACGCCGCCAGTACGCGCAACCATTCAAGCCAACTTGGTCAATCCAAACTGGCTTGTTGAAATTATGGTCACTGCTGCCACTCAATCATAACCCAAACAAGACCGCAGCCGATGAGCTGCGGTATTTTTTAATTGTGATACAACTGCCTAACCACTTCACCAATCGTTTTGATGCCTTGGTCAAGTGTGTGATCGTCTTGGGCAATCGACAAGCGGATACACTCTTTGGCGTGTGGATAATCCGCCGTCTGCATTCCCACAAAAAAAATGCTCACTTGGGATAATCAGCGTGCCTTGTTGCTTTAAAATCTGATACAGCGTGGTCGTAGAAATCGGTAAGCCCTCAAACCACACCCACAGAAAAATCACACCTTCAGGCTGATGGATATAAACCGGATAATCTGCAAACTCTTCTTGGAGACGTTGGATAGCAAATATTGACTGTTTTTTATAAAATGGGGAGATGAGCTCATCAGACAGGCAAATAATCTCATCATTTTCAAATAATGGTGTGGCAATCGCCGCCCCAAAGCGTACAGGTGACAAATTAACGATGGCGTTCATATTGCTCACAGCCTTAGCAATCTTTGGATGCGCAATGATGATACCCGTGCGCACGCCTAGCAGACCGATCTTTGATAGGCCAAAGCATAAGATGGTCTCATCATCCCACTCAAGGGTTGTGCTGGTGTGGATAATACTTGGAAACGGTGCACCGTAGGCATTATCAATAATTAAAGGTATGCCGTGCTTTTTGGCAAGCTGTTTTAGGTGTGTCATCTCACCGTCTGTCAGTACATTGCCCGTTGGATTGGTTGGGCGTGAACAGCAAATTGCACCAATTTTATTATTATTTAATTCTTCTAAATTTTCAAGAGCATCAAAATCCACTTTATATTTAAAAAATCCTTCACGACCTTCATGTGTAGTTTTTTCGATGATTGGGGGCAGCGACACAAAATAAGAACCCTCAACTTGTACATCAGCATAGCCGACATATTCAGGCGACAAAGGCAGTAAAATGGATTTATGACTGCCATCATAAAATTGCCTGCAAACAAATTAAATAAATAAAAGAATGCGTTTTGAGAGCCATTCGTCAGCACAATATGATCAGCGGTCAATCCCCAACCATAGTGACGATTAAAAAATTCAACAAGCACCTTGATAAATTTACTATCACCTTGCGGCGAAGCGTAATTACTCATACTTTCTATTGCCGTACCGTTGGTAGCGATTTGTTGATACGCTGCATGATATGCTGCTGATACTTCTGGAATATTCGCAGGATTGCCACCACCAAGCATATTGATCGGTGTATCGCTATTTAAGGCATTACCCAAATCATCCATCAGTTGCAAGATGGGGCTATTTTGAATAAATTTTTCGCCAAATTTTGAAAATTACATCTCAAACCTTGTTATTTATTTTTGTTTCATGTGAAACATTATTCAATATATTTGACCTTCAAGGGTGGAAAGCCATTAAATTCAACCGATGAATAAGAGTTGGTATAGGCACCTGTCGTCAGCCAGTATAATTTATCGCCAATTTCAAGATTTTGAGGCAATTTATAGGCTGCATCTTCATACATAATATCTGTACTATCGCAGGTTGGACCTGCCAAAATTACCGTGCCTTGCTCAGCTGTGGTTTCCATTTTTGGTGTATAAACAGGATACTTAATTGCCTCGCCCAACGTTTCGATCAAACCTTGAAATAAACCAACATCTGTATATACCCAGCGGGTCAAATCAGTGCGTGATTTTCGGCTAATTAGCACAACCTCCGAAACTAAAACGCCACTATCTCCCACCATGGAACGGCCTGGCTCTAAGATAATCTCAGGCATTTCATCTTCATCAAAATCTTCAGATAAATATCGATGAATCTCTTCAGCATAGACCGAGATTGGGTTCACCTCACTGATATAGTTGGTTGGAAAACCACCGCCCAAATTAATCATCTGAAGCTTAATACCCTCTTCATATTTCATCCAGTCAAACATATATTTAACTTTTGCTAACGCATCATCCCACGCTGCGACATCTTTTTGTTGGCTGCCGACATGAAATGAGATACCATAAGGCACAAGACCCAAATTTTTTGCCTGAACAAGTAAATCAACTGCCATATCAGGGTGGCAACCAAATTTGCGTGATAACGGCCATTCGGCCGTGTCAGCACCATGCACTAAAATACGGACAAATACCTTTGAGCCAGGGGCATTATTAGCGATATTAATTAGATCAGCTTTAGAATCAGTTGCGTATAAATCAATACCCTTATTATAGGCATACTTAATATGCACTGCTTTTTTGATGGTATTACCATAGGAGATACGGTCAGCTGTAACACCACAATCTAAGACACGGTCAAGTTCATAAATCGATGCACAATCAAAATTTGAGCCCAAATCAGCCAAATATTTGACCACTTCGGTGGCGGGACTTGCTTTCATGGCATAATGGATTTTTGCCTTAGGAAATAGCGTGACCATCTCTTCGTATTTGGTCTTAATTCGGCTCAAATCAACCACCAATAAAGGTGTCTCTTGACCTTCTGCCGCTTGGGTAAATTTCTGCCACTGGGCTTGGCTAAAATATTGATCAATCTTAATCACTAAGGCTTGCTCCTATCAAGTTTTTTAAAGCTGTGTTGATGTGTCTGGTTAAGTACATAATGAAACGCATCAAAAAAGCTTGCTTAAGTTTATTATAGCAAGCTTTTGGCGGTCGGGCTATGCTTTTGAGCATCGATCTCATCAATCGTCACGAGTACGCACTTCTAATAGCTCAATCTCAAAACGTAGCGGTGAGTTGGGTGGAATTTTACCAACTGCACGATCACCATACGCCAAATGTGCAGGCACGATTAATTCTCGCCTGCCGCCAACTTGCATGGGCACCACACCAACCCCCGAGTCATCAAAGCCTAGCACGCCCAAATCCCAACCTTTGATCACGCGACCTGTGCCGATCACGCACTCAAATGGACGACCACGGTGCACAGAAGCATCAAACACCGTGCCATCCATCAGATAGCCTGTGTATTCAGTGATAATCAAAGCACCTTTAACGGCAGTTTTGCCTGTGCCAACCACAATATCTGTCGCTTTTATCATAAGCTTTTACATCTTATTCAGTCACTGAAGTATTGCTTGCCAAAGTGATGCGAGTGGTGTGTTCGGTTGATACTTTTTCAACTTGTGACAACGCTTCAGCCACTTTTTGTGCGTTTAGGCTGTCTTGTGCCAGTGTGCTACTTTCGATACCTTGGGTGTCTTGGGCAATTAAATCATCAACCTTTTCAATGATTACCCGTGCACGACCTTGAGAAAGTGGTGCAATTTTAGCAAATGCACCTTTTGACAAATCTAAAGTCACGCCATATTTACCAAAGCCGCCACGGTCATTCACTCGGCAAATCACTGATTTATCATTGGCGGTGTTGGTAACTTTTAAATGCGTGCCAAATTTATGGCTATTACTGGCACAGGTCATTGCATTTTGGTTAAATCTCTCGCCACTTGCTGTCTTTTTGCCATGAAACTTATCACCATAGTAGGTGACGGTCGCCGCTTGAGCAGACAAGGCAGACAGCGCCAAAGCAGCTACAAAAATCTTTTTCATCATCTGATCCTTAGGCTTTTAGCCTTTGGTGGATTTATGTTGATTTCAGTGCAGTTTCACTAAAATCTCAAAAATAATGGCGTATCATAGCCAACACCCATGATAATTACAAGGATTTACATATTCTTTGACAAATTTTTAACAATTGATATTTAATGTTACTAAAGTATTGCTGAGTCTGTCTTGTTTTTTGATTGCCTTTAATAAAAAGCTCAATATCTAAATTGAGCTTTTTTAGCAGGTGAGTTGCTATCAAGCGGTCTAATCAGCGCAGGGGCTGATGTAAATTTAGACGAATGATTTCATTGTCATCCGCCAAATTTGCATTACGCCCTGACGAGCCTGGAAAATTATTATCATTAAACACTGTGATAGTGCGATCATCTTCAATGATAATATCTTCGATGGTAAAAAATGGAAAAGTGAATCTTTGACCCACACCCATATCGCCTGCTCGAACAGGACCGTACAAATGATCGGGATTATCAATGTTCATCAGATCAACAAGATCCGTGCGATCAACTGCTTGACCTGACCGACCAAGCGTAATGCGGATCAATTTTTTATAGCCATTCCAGTCGTTTTCGGTATCATCTCGCTCAATTACAATCCCTGATCGGTTATCAATCATCTGAAAATCACCAATCGCTGTCGCTCTTTCATCCAGCACAAACCAGTAATGGTTGCCTGTATAAGCTTTTTTCTGGACATCAAATTCAGAAATTAGCAACTGCTTAGTGCCTGTATCAGTTAATGGCTTTTCTAGCATGGGATATAAAAATTTGCCATCACTCGACAGCGCCATCCCTTCAAAGCCGCCACTGCGCTGCACGGTAGTAGGTGATGAGTAATTGGTATTCAAAGGGTTTTGAGGTGAACGCAGCTGCTGATTTTTCTGATTCGGATGCAGTAATGCGATCGGTGCATCAATCAACACGCCTTCTTTATTAAAATGCAGCAAAAAGGGTCCAAACTCTTCACCAATCCAATAACTGCCGTCAGAGGTTCGCTGAATAGATTCAGGGTCAAAGTCTGCACCTGTTAAGAGTCTGTCAGCTGAGTTTTCATTAACGATTTCAAAAGGGATGAGCTTGTTAGGATCACGAAGCTGAATAAAATCCAGCACTTTCACCTCACCACCACCCCCTTCTTTGGAGCGAAAATCAACATCAAGATGATAAATCCGCAATAAAAAATCTGCTGAATTATCCTTGGTGCCATAACCATTATCTGCCAACACAGTATAGCTGCTATCATGGTTTTTTAGGGCACCAGAAAACCCCTGAACCGGCTGAGCTTTAAAGGGTACAACGATGCCATTGGCTGTCTTGGCTGCCCTACCTGAGATTGGACCTGTGGCATAAGTTTCGACATCCAGTTTGGCAAATCCTGTCAAAGTTGCCGCAGGATTTGCCCATGCCATAGATGACAAACCCACCATGAGGGCTAAGAAAATGTGTGTTTTGGCGATATAAAATTTCATCACAACTCCATAAATAGTACTTTTGATGGCATTGTAATCAGTAATGATGACAATAAGACTTATTTTTTATGACAATTTAAAGATCATAAAGTAAGGATAAAAAAATCGCCCAACCAAGCTTGGTTGAGCGATAAGCTAACTTAATCCACCAATCATTCCCATTCAATCGTTGCAGGTGGCTTGCTTGAGACATCATACACCACACGAGAAACCTCTTTGATTTCATTCATGATGCGTGTTGAAATTTTATCAATCAGCTCATAAGGCAAATGTGCAAAACGAGCCGTCATAAAATCTACCGTCTCAACGGCACGCAGTGCAATCACCCATGCATAGCGCCTGCCATCACCAACAACGCCCACTGATTTGACAGGCTCAAATACTGCAAAAGCTTGGGCAGTTTTATCATACCAGCCAGACGCTCTAAGCTCTTGCATAAAAATATCATCTGCAAGACGCAAGATATCGGCATATTCTTTTTTAACTTCACCCAAAATACGCACGCCCAATCCAGGACCTGGAAAAGGATGGCGATAAATCATATGATGCGGGATGCCAAGTGCAACGCCAAGCTTACGCACCTCATCTTTAAATAAGTCAAGCAAAGGCTCAACCAATTCAAATGCCAAATCATCAGGCAAACCACCCACATTGTGATGTGATTTGATGACATGTGCTTTGCCTTGCTTGCTGGCTGCTGACTCGATGACATCAGGATAAATTGTGCCCTGAGCCAAGAACTTAACGCCATCAAGCTTACGCGCCTCTTCCGAGAACACTTCGATAAACTCACGGCCAATGATTTTACGCTTCGCTTCAGGATCACTCACACCTGCAAGTGCATTTAAAAAACGCGCCTCACTATCAGCACGAATCACACGAATGCCCATGTTTTCAGCAAACATTTGCATCACCTGATCGCCTTCATTTAATCGTAATAATCCATTATCCACAAACACACAAGTCAGCTGATCACCGATGGCACGATGAAGCAGTGCTGCAACCACAGAACTATCAACGCCACCTGATAGACCAAGTAATACTTTTTGATTGCCAATTTGGTTTTTGAGTTGCTCAATACGCATCTCAATGATATTTTCAGAATTCCACGCATTACCACAACCACAAATGATATGCACAAAATTAGAAATCAGCTGTTCTCCTTTTTCGGTATGTGTCACCTCAGGATGAAATTGCACACCGTACAACTGACGATCTTCATCAGAAGCAGATGCATAAGGGCAATTTGGTGTAGAAGATGTTACAGTGAAACCTGTTGGTAGGCTTGCCACCTTATCGCCATGGCTCATCCAAACTTGAGATTGATTTTTTTCATCATTGATTTTGCTAAGCAGTTTATCTTGATGCGCGATATCAATCTTGGCATAGCCAAATTCATGCACCAATCCAGCTTCTACCTTGCCACCTAATTGTTCGGACATGGTCTGAAAACCATAACAGATACCCAAAACAGGCACCCCAAGCTCAAAGACAGCCTTTGGTGCTCGAGGCGAACCTTCTTGATGAACACTTTCAGGGCCGCCAGATAAAATAACGCCCCTAGGATTAAATGCACGAATATCTTCATCAGACATATCAAACGCATGAATCTCAGAATACACACCAGCCTCACGCACACGGCGAGCAATAAGCTGGCTATATTGTGAGCCAAAATCAAGAATAAGGATGCGGTCTTGGGTAATGTTGGTCATTAAAATACCTTCGGTTAATCAAATCAATAGCAGTTAAAGTGATCGTATTTTAGCATTTTTTGAATATAAAAATAAGTAGCTAATACGCATGAGTATTTAAATTATCATACATCACACAATTTTTCGTATGGTCTGAGTCAAACACCGATACTATTTGAGTATCGGTGTTTGATTTAGGTATCAATATCGGCATTTAGTGCATTTTCTTCAATAAAGATACGACGCGGTTCAACCTCATCACCCATTAAGCAACTAAATAAATGATCAGCCTTGATCGCATCTTCAATGGTGATTTTAAGCATACGACGATTTTCAGGATCCATGGTCGTTTCCCAAAGCTGCTCTTTATTCATCTCACCTAGACCTTTATAACGCTGCACATCCACACCACGGCGAGCAGCAAGCATCAACTGTTGCCATAAATACTCAAAATCTTTAATGATGAAATCCTTGTCACCACGACGCAAAAAAGCACTGTTAGATAAAACGGTATTCCAATTGGCACTGAGTTTTAATAAACGCATATAGTCAGCAGAACCCAAAAAATTCGTATCCAATAAATACTGATGTGGCAGGCGATGAATATGAAGCGTAACACGAGGTAGCCAATGTCCATTGCCATCATCCCCGCCCAATACTTGTACCGCTTCAACTTTGGCATCAAGCTTTGGCTCTAGGTCGTTAAGCTGATTTTCAAGTGCCAAAGCCCACTCATCAACTGCCTGTTTATCGCCAATGGCAGAGACATCAAGCTTTGGTATCAAAGTAAGTGCATCTAGTAGATGCGATGGATATTTTGATTGCAAATGTGCTTTAATTACTTGGCTTTGACTGTAATCTTTTAAGAGTTTTTCAAGTGCCACGCCAGTCACAGGCGGTGTATCTTTACTCAAAAATAGCTGATGGTCATCAATGGTTGATGATAACAAATATGCATCCAAGGCTTCGGTATCTTTTAGATAAACCTCTTGCTTGCCGCGTTTGACCTTATATAACGGTGGCTGAGCAATATAAATATGACCACGCTCAATCAGCTCTGGCATTTGACGGAAAAAGAAAGTCAGGAGCAAGGTGCGAATATGGCTACCATCCACATCCGCATCGGTCATGATGACAATTTTATGGTAGCGAATTTTGTCAGGATTGTATTCGCCAGGTCCAATGCCTGTACCCAAAGCGGTAATCAGCGTCCCCACCTCAGCACTTGAGAGCATTTTATCAAATCGTGCACGCTCAACATTTAAAATTTTACCTTTCAAAGGTAAAATTGCCTGCATTTTACGATTACGACCCTGTTTGGCAGAACCACCCGCAGAGTCGCCCTCAACGATAAACAATTCAGATAAAGCGGGGTCTTTTTCTTGGCAATCAGCCAATTTGCCCGGCAAACCTGCAATATCTAAAGTACTTTTGCGGCGTGTCATTTCTCGGGCTTTGCGAGCTGCATCACGCGCCCGTGCTGCATCAATGATTTTGCTTGCAATCATCTTAGCGGCAGTCGGATTTTCAAGTAAATACTCAGATAATCGTTCATGCATGGCGGTCTCAACCACGGATTTAACTTCACTTGAAACCAGCTTGTCTTTGGTTTGTGAGCTAAATTTAGGATCAGGCACTTTAACAGAAATGATGGCGGTTAAGCCCTCACGCGCATCATCACCTGTGATTTGAACCTTTTCTTTTTTGGTGATATTTTCAGAGTCTAAATAATGATTTAGGCAGCGTGTCAACGCTGAACGAAACCCAGATAAGTGCGTCCCACCATCTTTTTGAGGAATATTATTGGTAAAACAAAGTACCTTCTCATTGTAGCTGTCCGACCATTGCAGCGCAACCTCAACACCGATGCCATCTGCACCATCTGCAGTAAAATGAAAAATATCGTTTAAGGTGTGTTTGCCGCCATTAATATAACTGACAAATTCAGACAAACCGCCTTTATGCTCAAACACCTGAGTAGTACTTGTACGCTCATCCGTTAAAACAATCCGAACCCCTGAATTTAAAAATGATAACTCACGCAAACGCTTGGCAAGAATATCGTAATCAAAGTGTTGCACGCCCTTAAAAATCTCAAAGCTTGGATAAAAACGCACCTGAGTACCTGTCTGAGTAGACGGCTCAAGCTTAGCCAGTGGCGCATCTGGCACGCCGTCAGTATAGTTTTGGGTATGAGCATAACCATCACGCCAAATCGTTAAGATCAGCTTTTTGGACAGTGCATTGACCACCGAGACGCCAACACCATGTAGGCCACCAGATACTTTGTATGAATTATCATCAAATTTACCGCCTGCATGAAGCACCGTCATAATAACCTCGGCAGCTGATACACCTTCTTCAGGGTGGATATCCACAGGAATACCACGCCCATTGTCCATCACCGAAACAGATTCATCGTCATGGACGATAATATTAATCTCATCACAGTGCCCTGCCAATGCCTCATCAATGGCATTATCCACCACCTCAAACACCATATGGTGCAAGCCTGTACCATCATCGGTATCACCGATATACATACCTGGGCGGACACGCACCGCCTCAAGCCCACGCAGAACTCGGACATTTTTAGCGGTGTATTCAATTTCTTGTGCATCGACCTGTGGATGATTGTTGGTATTATCGGTCATGAAACTTCCTTAAGTGGGGCGGTTAATTTTTAAGCAAATTACCCACAATTATTCATAAAAAAACAGGGTATATTATAGCATTTTTTTTATAAAAAGTCATTGTCACGCCTAGCTTTTGGCAGTTATTTTATCGACTTTATGAAATGTTGCACTCTTGGAATTTACCCTGTTCCACATGAAACATCTTATAAGATAAGTCTTCGGCGGTACGCTGATTTGGTGCAGAAGTCGCCATAAAGCCATCAGACTTAAGTGCTAAGATTTTTTGGTGCGTCTGTACATTAAGGCTGGTGATAATCGCTTGGCAAGGCAACGAAAATACCGTTTTGAGCAAAATTTCAATGGCATCTTCATCAAGTTCAGCATCAAGATCATCAATCAATACAACTGGCGGATGTGCTGTCTGCATAGGTATCTTATCGATGGCATGACACATCAGCTTTAGCTGAGACAGTTTTAGGGCAGTAATGAGGAGTTTTTTTTCGCCACGAGATAGGATATGCGTGGCTTGTTCGTGGATTGTTTGCCCTTGATTGTTTTGAGAATGAATTTTGACATTGATGTCTGCACGATGTGCACCTATGCGTGTATAACCTAAGCTCATGTCTTGATTAAGACGCATTTTTAGGGTTTGACTCAAGGGTTTGGTATAGTCAAAACCTGCTAGATATTGTAGGCTAAGCGATGAGTGATACTCAGGCAAAAGCTGCTTTATCATCTCATCAAAATATCTGGTCCATTGATCAAAAACTGCCAAGCGATGCTCGTGTAAAGCATGCGCATAAAATCCAAGCTGTTCATCCCAAGCAAACAGCTCAGGAAGCTTATGATGAACGCTAGGATGTTTGAGTAGAGCGTTTCTTTGTTTGAGTAGGCGTTGGTATTGTAGCCACTGATGATAAAACTTAGGCTGAATATGAAAAGTCAGCCAATCAAGCATCTGACGCCGAGAGATACTGCCTTCATCCAGCAAGCTCATACTAACAGGGTCGATGAGCAAGGTTGGCAAATGAAAGCTTAGCGTACTTTGGGTTGAAACGGTGTGTTCATTAAATCTTAAAATAGAGTCAGACTTGCCTGTCTCATCGAGCTTTTTTTGGATAGCAAGCGTACAGGACTCTTCAAATTTTGTGCGTGCCCATACGGTACAAGCACTTTGATGGTGGCGGATATATCGTTTAGGCTCATGATGACGAAAGCTTTTGCCTCGTGACAACAAAAACACCGCCTCCAACAGCGATGTTTTACCACTTCCGTTAGCTCCGACAATCAGATTACACGCTGCAAGCGTTAAATTTACCCGCTTAAGGTTGCGCAGCTCATGTATTTGCAACTGCTTAATCATAACTTACCGACGCATTGGCATGATGACATAGCGATGCAAATCATCGCCCACTTGATAAATCAGTGCAGGCGAACTTGGCTGATTTAGCTCAAGACAAACCTCTCCTTCTAAAACATTAAGTACTGCACGCAGATACGCCTCATTAAAGGTCAGCTCAATGGCATCGCCGCTATAATTCACCCCAAGCATTTCTTCAGCCTCACCAAGGTTTCTGTTGGTAACACCCACTTTACAAAAATCCGTGGTATCAAAATTCATCAGCACGCCCGGTTCTTCTTTGGTATTTAGTACCGAGATTCGGCGTAACACATCCACCGCCTCATCTTTATTAAATAAAACAATTTTATCATTATTGGCAGGAATCACACGGCGATAGTCGGGAAATTTACCCTCAATTAAGCGTGCAGACAGTTTCACTGTAATCTCATTGTCAGTGTCTTCATCTTTAAGCACCAAGCCCACTTGTAAAAACTCTGCATCAAAACCAAGCTCAACAATATTAGAATCATCAACCGTTTTGGCAAGCTCAATCAACAAGCGTTCTAATTCAGCCACTGCTTTACCAGGAATGATGACTTGATTGGGCGCATAAGTTTCATTCAGCAATCGATGTGCCACCGCCAAGCGATGTCCATCTGTTGCAACTGCAGTTAGTGTATTTTCACCAATATCGAACAGCATGCCCGTCAAATAATAACGCACATCCTGGGTCGCCATCGCAAATCGGGTATGATGAATCAAACTGCTTAGGTTGCCTTGACTGATTTTTATCACACTCAAAGGTGTCGCTGTGCCGATAGTTGGAAAATCATCTGCAGGCAAACAGCTTAATGTATACCTGCCTGTACCACTGGTAATAATGCAGTGCGTGGTATCTTCGGGGGCGTCAATCACCACCACCTCTTCTGGCAGTGATTTACACACACTAAAAAACATCTCAGCTGGCAAGGTTGTGCTACCTGCCTGAATACAGCCATCTTTGGGTAAAGCAAATCGTGTCGTCAGCTCAAGCTCCAAATCCGATGCTGTCAATGTCAAAAAACCTTCTTCAAGCACCAATTTAATATTCGCTAAAATGGCAAAACGATGGCGTTTATCTGCTGCCTTTACCACCAAATTGATGGCTTTGAGTAATAAGTTACGATTGATAGATAATTTCATAAAAGCTCACTAAATTTGTTGGTTGCTGGGGCAATACTAGACATATTCTAACATCATCTTTAAAGAATGATAATCCTTTTGAATTTTGGCATCTTGGGTACGCAGCTCTTCGATCTTTTCACACGCATGCATAACTGTGGTGTGATCACGACCACCAAAAACTTGCCCAATTTCAGGAAAACTATCACGCGTCAGTTCACGAATGAGTGCCATTGCCATTTGTCTGGGTCTGGCGATGTAGCGTGCACGCTTTTTACTCATCAAATCCTTTGGGGAAATTTCATAATATTCAGCCACCAAATCACGAATATTTTCGGCGTTCAATGCCCGAGCACGTGCTTGAACCTGATCTTTAATGGCGTCTTTGACAAGTGGTAAGCTCACCGGCTCATTACGCAAAATGGTGGCGGACAGCTGTACGCGTTTTAACGCCCCTTCTAAACCACGCACATCAGGCGGTAGATTTTGTGCCATATATAACGCACATTCTCTGGGTAGTAACAGATTGAGCATCTGCGCTTTTTTTTCTAAAATTTGGATACGCATTTCCATATCTGGCGGCTCAATCGACAACTGCAAACAGCTTGATAAACGAGAAATGTAACGCTCACCAAAACTGGTCATCTGTGAAGGGGGACGGTCTGAGGCAAGCACCACCTGCTTTTGGGTGTTGCCTGCTGAGAATGTATCAAAAAGCTTCATCAAGATTTCAGTTACTTTGGGTGCTTTTGAGCCACTGACCATATGCACATCATCAATAATCAACAAATCCGCTTGGCAAATTTCTTTTTCCATCTGTACAATGTCATTGGTACGAAATGCCTCTAGCGTGATTTTATAAAAATGATCTTTGGTAAAATAAAAAAATTGCTTACCGTATTTTTGATAGCGATGCGCCATGGCATGCATCAAATGCGTCTTGCCCAAACCTGATGAGCCGTATATAAATATAGGGCCATAGTTATGCTTACTTTCTTTTCTAGAAAGCTCATTGCAAGCATTATAAGCAGAAGCATTGGACTTACCTTTGATAAATACATCAAAGGTAAACCCAGGATCAATGGGCAACCCTTCAACGACACCCGTTTTTTTGCTGGTCTTTTTATTAGTTTTGGCTTTTTTGGTCGCAGGGTCATTTGGGATGGTACTTGCCACCATCTCAATACGAACCGACTTGATCACTCCTTTACCATGCTGATAGGCAAGATCGGTGATTTGGCTTAGATAATTGTCTTTAACATGCCTAACCCACATCATATTAGGTGCAAGCAACAAAAGCTCGGTATCGTTCACTTCAGCTTTAAGGGGTGCGATCCATTGGCGATAGTCTTTATCCGCCATAGCAAATTGTAAATCAGGTAGGCACAATTGCCACACACGCTCACCAAGATGATTGGGTGAGATGCTATCTTGCACGGGCAAATCTTCAAACAGGCTCATGACTTATCCCAATTAAAAAACGGTTCAAAGTGATTTTATACTATGCATGACTAAATCATGCTCAATCGGTGGGGTGAAATAGTACCATAATTTTATTAAATTACAAGCTTTATTTTGTGGATAACTTGATGAATAATATTGTGGATAACTCAAAATTCTAAGTTTTCCACAATTTATGCACATTTTATAAACATTGATTTCCACAAGATAACTTTATGAAAAATATAATAATATTACGGTTATCCACAAGATTTTTTTGCTTTATTATTATTATATTTAAGTTTAAGATTAAATAATAAGGCGGCTTAAATTCTGTGGATAACTTTTAACAATGGCCTTAAAAACTAGCCAAATGTCATCACTTATTAGCCAAAAAACTTTATTTTTATAAAATAAAAAATGAGCGTTTATGACAAAAAATTTAAATTTAACTTGGCAATTAATTGACAAATCAAAAAATATTTGATAGTATTATCAAGATTTTCACTTGTCTAAAGTGAGAAACATTAACTAGTTAACTGTAATTTGAGTTGTTCATCAGTTTCACTTTTGACAACTTTTGGTACCGTTAGGTGCTGACATCTTTAAAGGTGATTTATGAAGCGTACATTTCAACCAAGCGTTTTAAAGCGTAAACGCACTCATGGTTTCCGTGCTCGCATGGCAACCAAAAAAGGCCGTCAAGTTTTGGCACGTCGCCGTGCTAAAGGTCGTCATCGTTTGACTGTGTAATATCTGGTCAAATTAAAAGCACCGATCACACGGTGCTTTTTTATGCCATAAATTATGATGCTGTGACCTAATTATGTTAAAATCATACCTCTTTGTACAAAACCTGCCATTATGACATCTGTTCTGATTGACACATCTCAAAATTTAGCGACTTCTTTGCCAAAAGCTAAAAACTTCCAAAAATACCATCGCCTACTCATACCTGCCGACTTTAAGGCGGTATTTGATTCACCCGTTAAAAAGGTTCATACCCTGCATTTGTTGGCATTTATTGGACAGGGTCAGGGTTTGTCGGCACGATTGGGTTTGGCAATCACCAAAAAAAAGCTAAAAAAAGCGGTGGATCGTAATCAACTTAAACGACTGTGCCGTGAAAATTTTCGCCATCGCCAAGCTTCTTGGGTGGCGATTGATGTGGTTGTTATTGTCAAGGCAGGCTATCCTAGAGAATTTGACATCGCGACCGAAGTAACAGAATTATTTAATAAAATTAATAAATTATATTCTGATGAACTGAGTGTTTAATTTTTAAATATTTAGTTATGTTAAAAAATATTCTACTAATCTTGATTGAGATTTATCGCCGCTGGATCAGTCCGATGATGACGCCAAGATGTCGTTATTACCCAACTTGCTCAGCTTATAGCCGCCAAGCGATTATTTGGCATGGAGCTATCAAAGGACTTAGGCTCAGTATTTGGCGAATCGGCCGCTGTCACCCTTGGGGCGGCTGTGGTATTGATTTTGTTCCACTGCCTTTGGCTCGCTATCACTATCAACCAAGCCATCTTTATTTTTCTTATGGATTCAAAGACACATTAAGTTATGCAGCACGGCTAAATCATTTAATCAAAACAACTTAGCATTATGATTTGTTTGGTAAAACCTTAAAAATCACTGGCCAACCATGATTTATTGGTAACTTAAGCAAGATTTTCTAGGATTTTATGGGTATTTTTAGTACAATAAAAGATTTAAAATTTGATTTAGGCTAATAGCCTGTGTTGTTTATTGATAATGGATTTGAATCTATGCAAAAAATTCTAAGAATTTTAATCATTATAGCGATGCTAATTACAGCATATTTGCTGATTTTGGCATGGCGTGATGACTATGCAAGAAAACCTGTAGTTACGCAGCCTGTGGCAACCCAAACCACTCATGCTGATGTGCCAACAACACAGGTTGTGGGTGATATTCCAAGCTTGACAGCAGGATCGGTAGCTGATTTGGCTGATACCGATTTGATCACTGTCAGCACTGACCGTTATGAAATTAAGATCAATCCTGTTGGTGGCGATATTGTTTATGCTGCTTTAAAACAGCACAATGCCACCAAAGATAGTACTGAGCCATTTGTACTTTTAGAAACCGATTTACGCACCTATGTTGCACAATCTGGATTGATTGGACGAGATGGCATTGACACAGCTGAAGGCCGTGCGGTTTACCACAGCCCGCGTAGCAGCTATGTGCTTAATCCAAGTGCAGGGTCGCTACAAGTCCCTTTGACATATCACAAAGATGGCTTGACGATCACCAAGACCTATACCTTTAATGCAGGCAAATACCCAATTAATCTGAGTTATAATATTAATAATAATTCCAATCAACCATGGCAAGGGCAAATGTATGCTCAGCTTAAGCGTGATAGCAGTAAGGATCCTGGCCTAGAGGATAAAGGCATGCTTGGCATGTCAACTTACTTAGGTGGTGCTTGGGGTGTGCCAAGTGATCCTTATAATAAACTGAAATTTTCTAATTTTGACGATAATATCAATATTAGCAGTAAAGACGGCTGGGTGGCAATTGTCCAGCATTATTTTGTATCGGCTTGGACGCCATCAAACAGTTTTGAAGCTGACTTTTTTGCTCGTACGACAGGCAAGGATTTTTATATTGGTTATAATAGCCCCGTGATTAATGTGGCGTCAGGCAAGCAAATCACCCTTAACAGTACGCTGTATGCAGGTCCAAAAGTTCAGTCAGAAATGGCATCGGTGGCTGAAGGCTTAAATCAAACGGTGGATTATGGATTGTTATGGCCAATCTCAAAAGTGCTGTTCGCTATTTTAGATAACATTAATAAAGTGATTGGCAATTGGGGCTGGTCAATCATTGTACTGACTTTAATTATCAAAGTCGCTTTATTTTGGCTATCAAATAAAAGCTATATGTCTATGGCAAAAATGCGTGCCATCGCCCCAAAATTGCAAGCGCTCAAAGATAAGCACGGTGATGATCGCATGGCGATGAGTCAAGAGATGATGCAGTTATACCGTGATGAAAAAGTCAATCCAATGGCGGGTTGTTTGCCGATTTTGATTCAGATGCCGATTTTTTTGGGGTTGTACTGGATGCTGGTTGAGTCGGTGGAACTGCGTCATGCACCATGGATTGGTTGGATTACCGATTTATCAGCAATGGATCCTTGGTTTATTTTACCGATTTTTATGGGTATAACCATGTTTGTCCAGCAAATGCTCAATCCACAGCCTACCGACCCAATGCAAGCAAAAATGATGAAAATTTTGCCCATGATTTTTGTGGTGTTCATGCTATGGTTCCCAGCAGGTCTGGTATTGTACTGGACAGTGAATAACTTATTTAGTATGACTCATCAACATCTTGTTAATAAGCGTGTGGAACGCCAAATGAAAGCAAAGCAAGCTTAATGCAATCCTCAAAAATCCCACAAATACTCAATTTGTGGGATTTTTTTATGGCTGGATTGATACGCCTTTGGCTTGATATGTTTGTCAGTCAATAACCAATGCTAGCAATTTTTTATGTAATAATGATAGAATAAAAGGTTAACTTAGCAGAAAACCTTATCAATTTATGACAACCAGTATCCAACAATTACCGACCATTGCCGCCATCGCCAGCCCCATCGGTCAAGGCGGTGTCGGTATCATCCGATTATCAGGTAAAGACGCTTATCGCATCGGTTGCCTAATGACGAGGCGGTCAAATTTAATACCCAGAATGGCATATTTTGGTGGTTTTTATGGTCAAGAGGGTGTGATTGATGAGGGTGTGATAATTTATTTTAAGGCGCCACATTCATTCACTGGAGAAGATGTGGTGGAGCTACAAGGTCATGGCGGCATGGTACTACAAAACATGCTGTTGGCTCGGGTGTTTGAGCTTGGTGCACGCCAAGCAGCAGCAGGGGAATTTAGCTACCGAGCTTTTGAAAATGATAAAATTGACTTGGTGCAGGCTGAGGCCATCAGTGATGCCATTTCAGCCACTTCTGTCGCTCAGGCTACCAGCGCTATTCGTTCTTTGACTGGTGAATTTTCCCAAAAAATCAATGAGTTATTAGATAAGCTTGTTCATCTTCGCTTGTATGTGGAAGCTTCGATCGATTTTCCTGAGGAAGAAGATGTTGATTTTTTGTCTGATGGTATCATTGAAAATAAATTAACTGAGATTTTGTCAGGTATTGATCGTATCTTAGCGACAGCAAAACAAGGTCAGCTGTTGCGTGATGGCGTGCATGTGGTGCTGGCAGGTAAGCCCAATGCGGGTAAATCCAGTCTGCTTAATCGCCTATCGGGTACTGAGCGTGCCATTGTAACAGAGATTGCAGGCACCACGCGTGACACTTTGGAAGAAACTTTGATTTTAAATGGGTTGACTGTACATTTAACTGATACAGCAGGTCTTAGAAAAACTGATGATCATGTCGAAAAAATTGGTATCAAGCGAGCATTTGATGCGATCCGTCAAGCAGATGTGTTGATGATGGTTTATGATGTTACAACAGAAACTGATCCGTTAGCATTAGCCGATCAGCTGTTTTGTGAGGGTGTGACTGAGGATGTTGGTGATATTATTCGCCAAAAATTGATTTTGGTTGCAAACAAAAGTGATTTATTGATCTCAAAACCAGTTTTACAGGTTTCATGTGAAACCAAATCAGCACCCAAACTTGTTTATGTTTCATGTGAAACAGGTGAAGGGCTTGATGAATTGATTGAAATATTAACCCAAAAGGTGGGTTTTCATCCTCCTGAAAATAGTTTGATTGCACGCACTCGCCATCTTGATGCCTTAAATCGTGCCAAAGGGTACGCCATCGAAGCGTACGAGCAGCTTACCATTTATCATGCTGGTGAATTGGTAGCAGAAAGTCTAAGACAGTCTCAGCAAGCATTGGGCGAGATTACAGGTCAGATGAGTGCAGATGAGCTGCTGGGTAAGATTTTTTCAAGTTTTTGTATTGGTAAATAGCACTTTATTACCAAAAAAATCTTAACAATTTCATTGGTTAATATTTTTATAAAAAATTAAATTTAATTATTTTTAATTAATAATAAAAAATTTAGGAGTGGTGATGCATTGCCCATTTTGCAATAAAGCAGATACCAAGGTGACCGATTCTAGGTTGGCTGCCGAAGGTGCACAAGTACGCCGACGCCGACAATGTTTAGCGTGCGGAGAGCGGTTTACAACTTTTGAAATTTGTGAAATTTTGATGCCACGAATCATCAAAACCAATAGCCGTATTGAGCCTTATGATCAATCAAAACTCAGACGCTCAATTTCACTACCTCTACAAAAGCGTCCCATCAGTGTTGATGAAATCGAAGCATGTATCAGCCGCATAGAGCATGAACTTAGAAAAACAGGTGAGCGAGAAGTATCAAGTAAGATTTTAGGCGAAATTGTGATGAATGAATTAAAGATACTTGATGATGTTGCTTATGTACGCTTTGCCAGTGTTTACCGTGATTTTCAGGACATTGGCCAGTTTCAAGCTGAGCTTGACAAGATCAATTTACCCAAGCGTGGTGAATCTTCATGAATGACAAACGATTGATACAGCAAGATATTTATTATATGCAGCTTGCCATTGCGGCGGCAAAAAAGGGCATTTATACCACAAGACCCAACCCTGCTGTTGGCTGTGTATTGGTCAAAGATAGTCTGGTCATCGGTCAGGGTTATCATCCTAAGGCTGGGCAGCCACATGCTGAGATTTTTGCCTTGGCTGATGCCAAAGCACAGGGTTTTGATACCAAAGGTGTAACCGCTTATGTGACACTTGAGCCATGTAGCCATACGGGCCGTACACCGCCTTGTGCTGATGCGCTCATTGCTGCAGATCTTAAGCGAGTTGTTATTGCAAGCTTAGACCCTAATCCCAAAGTTGCTGGTAATGGTATCAAAAAACTTCAAAATGCAGGAATTGAGGTCTTGGTGGGGGTGTGCGATCAGCAGGCAGCTGCGTTAAATTTGGGTTTTTTGAAGGCGATGAGAATGGGCTTGCCTTATGTTAGGTTAAAAACTGCCAGCAGTTTGGATGGGCGTACAGCGACGGCATCGGGCGAATCCAAATGGATCACAGGTATAGAGGCACGAGAAGATGTGCAGCGACTGCGTGCCCAAAGTGCTGCGATTATCACAGGGTCAGGCACTATCATAGCGGATAATCCTGCGTTGACAGTGCGTAGCAAACAGCTTGGTGTGGATCTACATATGCTGCCTAAGCCCAAGGTAGTCATTGTCGATCGTAGAAATAGATTATCAGATTCAGATAATTACCAAGTGTTAAATCGTGATGACACCTTGATTTGGCGTAATGATTTAATGAGTCTGCTAAAAACTTTGGTATCACAATATGCCTGCTATGATGTATTGATAGAAGCAGGCAGCGAGCTGTCTGGCGCCTTTATTACAGAAGGCTTGGTTGATGAGCTGATTGTATATCAAGCACCGTGTATTTTGGGTCAAGATGCCCGTCCGATGTTTGCATGTCAGCTTGATCAATTGGTGCAGCAGTATCGATTTGGGCTACATTCTGCTGATATCATCGGCAATGATATTCGGCTAATTTATCACAGTTTAACTTAATTTATTTTAGCAAATTTCTTAATTAAATTTGCTTAGCCACAGCCTAGTTTAATGATTATTTTATGATTTTTTATTAAGAAAATTGATGTTATAAGCCTGTGGATAAATAAGATGGTTAATCACTAACTATAATCCAAATTTTTATTAACTATTTGATTTTTAAAAGTATTAATATCTAATCTAATGATGAATATTAGTCTGTGGAAAACTTAATAGTGTGATTGTACTTTTGTTTTTAATGTCATTATAAAAAAGTTTTCCATAATTTGATGAGAAAATATTATGTTTACAGGAATTATTGAAACCACAGGCAGACTCAAATCCATCAATCAGATTGGCGGCGATGTTCAGTTGGTAATCCATGCGCCAGACATGGATTTTAATGATGTGCATCTTGGTGATTCGATTGCATCAAATGGCATTTGTCTGACCGTGGTGGATATTGGTGATAAAACTTATGCGGTGGATGTATCACGTGAAACACTGAGCAAGACGGCTTTAAAGAATTGGCGTACTGGCGATACAGTCAATCTTGAAAAAGCCATGCGACCAACTACGCGTTTTGGGGGGCATATTGTCGCAGGACATGTGGATGGTGTGGGCGTGATTCGTCATATCTCAAAAGACGCCCGTTCGATTTATATTGAAATTGAAATTCCAAGTGAGCTTATGCGTTACGCTGCCGATAAAGGGTCGATCACTGTTGATGGCATTAGTCTGACAACCAATGCCATTAAGCCTGAACAAAACATTGTATGCCTTAATATCATCCCACATACGGCCAAATGTACTAATATCGATCGGCATTGGTCGGTGGGTGGGCTTGTCAATATTGAGGTAGATTTGATTTCTCGATATCTTGAAAGATTGTTATTTGCTTCAAATCAAGTACAAAAGCCTACCAGTAGCATTTCTGAAGAGTTGCTCAATCAGGCAGGATTTTACCTTTAATAATTAAATTTTTATTAATTAAAAATATTTATATTATTTAATATTATTAATATCATAATTTTATTAATATAAAATATTAATTATAGATAATAGACTTAAATTAATTAATAAATATTAAGAAATGAATTTTATGAACCACCTTACTCAATCAAAAATGCGTATCATATTTGCAGGGACGCCCGAATTTGCTGCAGTCAGCCTAAAGCATCTTATTGATCTGCAAGATGTTTTAAACATACAAATTGTCGCAGTTTATACGCAGCCAGATCGTAAATCTGGGCGGGGTCAAAAATTAACCGCTTCAGCCATTAAGCAAGTGGCACAGGTGTACAATATACCTGTTGAGCAGCCGATAAGTTTTAGCCTAAAGTACCAACCTGAGCAGGGTGTCAGTGGTGCTGTTTCACGTGAAACTTTGGCGAATTATCAGCCTGATATAATGATTGTCGCAGCCTATGGACTGATTTTACCCTTGGGCGTCTTAAAAATACCAAAATTTGGGTGCTTAAATATTCATGCATCACTATTACCAAGATGGCGTGGTGCCGCACCCATTCAGCGTGCCATTATGGCAGGCGATCAAGAAACTGGCATTACAATTATGCAAATGGCAACAGGCTTGGATACGGGCGACATGCTATATCGGGTATCATGTCCTATTTTGGATACTGATACCACGCAGACGCTACATGATAAGCTGGCAGTGATTGGGGCTCATGCGATCACCACGGTGCTACAAAATTTATTGCATTTTCAATCATTGGCCAAGGTTCAAGATGATAGCTTGGCAAATTATGCCGAAAAAATCCATACTCAAGAAGGGTTGATAGATTGGAATCAAGATGCTTTGACAATCCAGCGTCAAATCCGTGCATTGAATGCCCACACTTATCATAAATCGGAGCGTATCAAGGTTTTAAGTGCATTGCCGATCAAATTCGATCAAACCACATCAATTCCAGCTGGTCAGATCGTTAGTGTGGGTAAAAATGCCATTTTGGTCTCATGTGGGGCTGATACAAATGGTATACAGCACTTGATTAATATTACAAGTATACAATGGCCAGGCGGTAAGCCACTGACTGCTGAACAGATTTGCCAAACCAATAAACTTTGTGATAGTGACTATTTTGAGATAAAAACTCATGAAAAATAATATAAAAAAACTACACAATCATCAGCTTTCATCTCGTGCAAAAGTTATCTTAGTTATTGAAGAAATTTTAAATGGTAAATCGCTGTCAGAGCTACTTGATCCTTTATTAAAATCAACGGAGATGAGTAGCCGAGGGTTTGTACATGAACTACTGCTGGGTACTTTGCGGCAGTGGTGGGCATTATCTCGAATTTCTGAGAGCTTGATTGAAAATCCTGTGACAGATCAAGGGGTGCAGGCCGCTATTAATATCGGCTTGTATCAACTTATCTATATGAATATACCAGAGTATGCTGCGATTAATGACACGGTGGAAGCCTTAAAACAGCTTGGTAAAGAATATGGCACAGGGCTTGTGAATGCAATTCTTCGAAAAACTCAAAAGTCAAAAACAAAATTTACCAAGAAAGTCAATAAAAACCACAGCTTACCAAATTGGCTGGCTAAGCAGCTCAAACAAGATTGGGGTGAG
>NZ_KV796834.1:0-25846 GCF_001809255.1 Moraxella sp. HMSC061H09 | reverse complement strand
GAGTATTATGATGAGCTGGGTTGTACACTAAGATTTGCTGCACCGATTTTTTTGAGAGTTAATACGAAGTTTTCAGACAACCTATCTTATTGCCAGATTTTAGATGAGCATCATATACAGCACAGTTTGGTATCGCTTGGATATAATCAGGCACAAGCTGTCAGGCTAGATGGTGGTGTACGAATTGGTGAATTGCCTTATTTTGATGAAGGATGGGTGTCCGTCCAAGATGCACATGCACAGTTGGCAGGGTTTTTATTGGCACCTACTTTGCAATCACAAGGCAGTCATCAATCGGTGCTAGATATGTGTTGTGCCCCAGGCGGTAAAACCACGCATTTACTTGAGATGTTTCACATGAAACATTTGACTGCTATTGATGGTAATCGTATTCGATTAAAACGGGTACACGAAAACATCAGTCGCCTTAAGCTTGATACGAAAGATATTTCTGTGGTTCATGCTGATGGTACATCTTGGCGATCGGATCAATGCTTTGATGTGATTTTACTTGATGCACCTTGTACTGCCACAGGTGTTTTGCGTCGCCATCCAGATATTGGGCTGCTTAGACAAGAACAGGATATTGCAACTACCGTTAATTTGCAAAGAAGCATACTGGACAATCTATGGTCACGGTTAAAAGTTGGTGGCGTGCTTTTGTATGTGACTTGCTCTATCTTGAAGGCTGAAAATGAGCGACAAATCATTGATTTTTTGAGAGCTAATGACGATGCAAACGCCATACCTTTTGATTTAAGCTTACCACATCAAATCAAGCAGCAGGTAGGTTATCAATGCTTACCTTTAGATACCAAGGGTGGCGACGGTTTTTATTATGCTTTGCTGACAAAAACAGCAAAATAACAATCGTTTAATCAATGGTGATTTTGATGTTTTTGGTGAATATGACGATAAAGGATTTTGATGATTGATTGAGTTTGGGTGCTAAAATGACACCATGTATCTTAAAATAACCCAGTAACTTCCTAAGATAACTCTTAGGCCAATCAAATTAAAATATGGCGATATTGATAGTGTATAAATTTAGCGGTAATGGATTGGTATTATCGATGGGTGAAACAGGTATAATCATCGACCGATTGATAGTTCGCCAATCGCTGAAAATTTATGCTAAAATTAGCTCAATTCATAGTTAAGATATTAAGACAGTTGGAGTTTTTATGCAATATATCAGTACCCGTGGCAAGACTCAGTCGATGCAGTTTAGTGATGTGCTTTTGATGGGGCTTGCGCCTGATGGTGGTCTGATGCTGCCTGAAACTTATCCAAGTATTGATGAAGCAACTTTACAAAAATGGCGTAATCTTAGTTATAGCGAGCTTGCATTTGAGATTATGTCGCTGTTTGTGACAGATATTCCTGCAGATGATTTAAAAAATATCATCAATAAAACTTATACAAAAGCAGCTTTTGGTAGTGAGGATATTACGCCTGTGACTCGTCTTTATGATCGGTTGGCACTGCTTGAGCTATCAAATGGTCCAACGCTTGCTTTTAAAGACATTGCCATGCAGTTTTTGGGTAATGCGTTTGAATATGTACTAAAACAAAAAAACGAGCGTTTAACTGTCATTGGTGCGACATCTGGCGATACGGGCAGTGCGGCTGAATATGCACTGCGTGGTAAAGATAATATCGAGGTTTTCATGATGTCACCTGAAGGTAAGATGAGTGCTTTTCAGCGGGCACAGATGTATAGCTTGGATGATGCCAATATTCATAATATCGCCGTGGAGGGAATGTTTGATGATTGTCAAGATATCGTTAAAGCCCTCCAAGAAGATGCAAAATTTAAGGCAAAATATAGCTTAGGTACGGTTAATTCAATCAATTGGGGCCGTATTTTGGCACAAATTGTATACTATTTTAAAGGTTATTTTGGTGCAACCACCGATAACGCCCAAAAAATCAGTTTTTGTGTGCCTTCTGGGAATTTTGGCAATATTTGTGCTGGTCACATCGCACGCCAGATGGGCTTACCGATTGATCGATTGATCGTTGCAACGAATGAAAATGATGTTTTAAATGAGTTTTTTAATACAGGCAAATACACGCCACGCACTTCGGTCGAAACTTATGTAACTTCCAGCCCATCAATGGATATTTCAAAGGCTTCAAACTTTGAGCGTTTTGTGTTTTTATTGCTTGATAAGGACAGTGTGCAAGTCGCTAAGCTGTTTGGAGATGTCAAAAGTGGTAAGGGTTTTGATTTGTCGGATAATTTAAAACTGGTGAGTGAAAAATTTGGATTTATAGCTGGTAAATCTACGCATCAAGACCGCTTGGCAACCATCAAAAAAGTTTATGATGATACGCAGCGATTGATCGATCCACACACTGCTGATGGTGTAAAAGTTGCGATTGAGCTACAAAAAGCAGATGAGATGATTTTGGTTGCCGAAACAGCATTACCAGCCAAATTCCAAGAAACCATCGTAGAGGCGGTAGGTGAGATGACTTTACCACGACCTGAGCATACCCAAGGCTTAGAAGATAAGCCTCAATATGTTACTGTGGTGCCGAACGATGCTCAAGCGGTAGCAGCATTGATTGAGCAATATATTACTGCGTGCTGATTAATGAGCTATTCATCGCTAACACCTGAGCAATCAATGCTTGCACTTTGGTACATAACCAATACTTCATTGATTTCATATTATAAGCTCGTCAATCATTGTGGCGATGCAGCATCTGCATTAAGCCAAAATCAGTCTATTTGGAAATTGCTTGGCATCCATGCGGCACACATTAAGCGTTGGCAGGATGTCAACGATGTTTTGGCTTTTCTTGATAAGGTTCGCCATGATGTAGAGCTTAAGATGTATGGCATTGTATATGTCAGTGATGAAGATTATCCAGAAACACTAAAAAGTATTTATGACCCACCGCCAGTACTATTTTATCGTGGTAATTTGATACGCCTTAAAGACCGTCAGATTGCCATTGTTGGTAGTCGATCGCCGACTGAGATTGCCCAAAAAATCACTTTTGATTTGGCACAATATCTTGTCCAATCAGGATATACCGTCACCAGTGGTCTGGCGCAAGGTGTGGATAAACAAGCGCATCTGGGTGCTCTTTCTCAATTATCTGTTTTATCTGGGCGTACTGTTGGCGTTATGGGAACGGGCATCAATGTGTGCTATCCGCGTAATCATAATGCACTTTTTGCTCAAATCATCAAAGATGGTGGCTGTTTGATTAGTGAGCTATTGCCTGCTACACCAGCCAGTAAGCATACTTTTCCCCGCCGTAATCGTTTGGTGGCAGGGCTGTCACTTGCCACGGTTGTTACGGAAGCGGCACTTCAAAGTGGCTCTTTGATTACAGCTCGTCTCTCAGCAGAGCAAGGCAAACAGGTTTTTGCCATACCAAGCCATATTCACAATCCTAACGCTGAAGGTTGCCTGCACCTGATTCGTGAAGGGGCAACACTCATATATCATCCTGATCAAATTTTGGAAGACTTAAGTCAGCATGACCAAGAGTTTTTTAACGCATTACCAAAAAGCTTTAGTCAAGGTATGTCAATATTTAGTGAAGAATCAAGTAAGTTGAACACTCACCCATCTCAAGCACCTGACACAAATACCTTGGCAAGTCCAAACCCTAAGACAGCCGTTCATCACTTACAACCTGCAAGCCGCAGTACTTGTGTGCCAGAGCATTTGGCGGATTTGTACGCTTTGATGAATGAGCCTTGTGATTTGGATCAGCTTGTTTTTAGTAGTCAAAAAGATACCGGCAGCCTCTTAGCAGAACTGATGGAGCTTGAGATATTGGGTTTGATTGAGCAGGTGGGGGGACGCTATGGCAGGCTCTAAACAAATTTTTGGAGCTGATGAGCTGGACTTGGTTGCTAATTATTTGCAGGCAGGTGGTGTATTGGCATACCCTAGCGAAAGCGTTTGGGGGCTTGGTTGTGATGCATTTAACACTGATGCTATTAATCAAATTATCAATCTTAAACATCGTGATATTGGTAAGGGTTTGATTGTACTGACAGATGCAGCTAAACGCTTAAAATCGTTAATTGATGTTTCACATGAAACATCTTTACTTGATTACATGCAAAATTTTTCGGATGAGTTTACGCATGAGCATTCACGTGCCTTAACATGGCTGATGCCTATTCAGTCATCGGCATTGCCATCGGTGCTGATCGGTTCATACGATACCTTGGCGGTGCGTATCACCATACATCCTGTGTTAAAGGATTTGTGTCACGCCTTAATCTCACCGACCAACCCTTATGGATTTTTGGTATCGACCAGTTGCAATCCATCAAAGAGTACACCTGCTAAAAATTTAACACAAGCAATGGGATATTTTGGTAATCAAATTGCTTACTTAGATACCGATGGTTTGGGCTTTGCGCAACCAAGCTGTATCAAGGATTTATTGGCGGGTCATATCTTACGATAAAAACATTATTAGATGGTTTAAAAATAAAAAAGCACTAATAAGATACTTTTTAACCAAACAGTTAGGGTTATTTTAAATGGCGTTTACCTGCCAAAATTTCATAAATAAACAATAAAATGATTGCACCAATCACAGAAAAAATTAAATAACTAAAACCTGATTGGGCGTTGACGCCAACAAAGTCGGCAATAAATGCACCCACATAAGCACCAGCAATACCCAAAATCATGGTCAGTATCCAGCCCATGCCATCCACACCAGGCTTAAGTGCTCGTGCCAATAACCCGACAACAAAACCTACAATTAATGCCCAAATCATTGAAAACATTGCCATTTCCTTATTTGTAATAATAACTTATCTGATAATTATTATAGCGACTGCGACTACCAAGATGGTTTATAATCCTGTAAATGAGGTATAGCATGTGTGAATATTCTTACTCAAGCTTATCAAAAAACAGCCCTGTATCTTAGGGCTGTTTGATAAAGGCAGATTATTTATCTATCGTTTCGACCACATTCAAATCAAAACCTGATAGGGCGTTGAATTTGATAGGGCTTGATAATAAACGCATGTCCTTAACGCCTAAGTGTTTAAGAATCTGTGCACCAACGCCAATGGTCTGATAAGGTGCACGGCGATTCACCGGGGTTACCGACTGCTTATCCTTTAGTGCCTCAAAACCATCACCAAGATTAAGTGTATCATCATGACCAATCCACACCAGCACACCATGCTCAGCGGTGGCGATTTTTGCCAGTGCATTTTGGATATTCCAGTGGCTACCGCTGGTATGAATCCCAAATAAGTCTTTCATGGGCGAAAAACTATGTACACGCACTGTGCTGACGCCACCAGTTGGCTTACCTTTGACAAATGCCAAATGCGTATCATCTGAGCCAAACTCACTAAAACGATATGCGGTAAAATCCCCATGCTCAGTTTGGATAGCAAAATGCTCAACTTCGCTGACGGTTTGTTCGGTTGCCATACGATATTGAATCAAATCAGCGATGGTACCAATTTTTAGCCCATGTTCTTTGGCAAATACTTCCAAATCATCACGGCGTGCCATTTCGCCATCAGGTTTGATGATTTCAACAATCACCGAGGCAGGCTCAAGTCCTGCTAAGCGTGCCAAATCACAGCCTGCTTCGGTATGACCTGCACGGTGCAGCACACCACCTTTTTTTGCCATGATGGGGAAAATATGACCTGGTTGGACGATGTCGATTGGCTTGGCGTTAGCTGCGATGGCAGCTTGGACAGTACGCGCACGATCAGATGCCGAGATACCTGTCGTAACCCCTTCGGCAGCTTCGATGGATAGGGTAAAATTGGTGCTGAATTTTGCGCCATTTTTATCGCTCATCAAAGGCAAATCAAGCTGCTGACAGCGTGCTTCGGTTAAGGTTAGGCACACCAAACCTCGTGCGTGCGTGATCATAAAGTTGATCGCCTCAGGCGTGATATGATTTGCCGCCATGATAAGATCGCCTTCATTTTCACGGTCTTCGTCATCCATTAAGATGACCATTTTTCCTGCTTTGATGTCTTCGATGATTTCAGGAATAGTATTTAAAGCCATAATACTCTCTTGTTGGGATTTGGGTTATCTTAGCATATTTGCCATCAACATGGGGGCGGATTTAATTTTATAAAGGCATTCAGTGTTTCAGATAGCGTGGATGGCATTTGGTTTTAGGTTTTTAGCCAATTGATAAAGGCAAAATTGGCTTGCTCTTTTTGGTTATCAGCAAATTCATAAAACCGTGTACCTATCAGTGCATCAGGTAGGTACTGCTGTGGGTGATAGTGATTGGGATAATCGTGCGGATAGATATAGCCTACGCCATAGCCTTCAGCTTGCATAAGTTTGGTGATACCGTTGCGTAAATGTAGTGGTACGGGCGATTGATCGGTTTCGGCAAGCTTTAAGGCACGATTGATAGCGTTGTAGCTTGAATTTGACTTAGGACTATTTGCCAAATAAATAATCACTTGCCCCAAAATAATGCGTGCCTCGGGCATGCCAATGGACTGAACTGAGCGTAGTCCAGCATCTGCCAGTAGTAGGGCATTGGGGTTGGCAAGCCCGATATCCTCGCTGGCTAAAATGACCAGCCGCCTTGCGACAAATGCAGGATCCTCACCTGCCGCCAATATCCGAGCCATCCAGTATATCGCCGCATCTGCATCCGAGCCACGCACGGATTTGATCATAGCGGAGATAAGGTCATAATGCCCATCACCTGATTTATCATAGCGTACCAAGGGCTGACCTGCCACAGCAACAACAGAAGCATTATCGATGATAATTGGCTCAGGTGCTGCTGCCACAAGTTCAAGTAAATTCAGTGCACGCCTGCCGTCGCCTTGAGATAGATCAATGAGTGCCGCTAAGTTATTAATTTGAATGTCTTTGGTTTTTAGTAAGGTGTCTTGTCGTATTGCACGCACAATGAGTGCATAAATCTCATCATCACTTAAGGGTTCAAGTTTATATACCTGACAGCGTGACAGTAGAGCATTATTGACGCTAAAAGAAGGGTTTTCGGTGGTCGCACCAATCAAAGTAATTTCACCTGTCTCAACCGCTTGTAACAAAGCATCTTGCTGAGCTTTATTAAATCGATGAATCTCATCGACAAAGACGACAGGTGGCTCATGAAATAGCCCATCGTCAGATCTGAGCACTTCTCTGAGTTCTTTGACGCCACTACTGACTGCTGATAAGGGGCGAAACGGACGACCAACAGCATCAGCCAGTAGCATGGCAAGTGTCGTTTTACCAATCCCTGCCGATCCATGCAAAATCAAAGACGGCAAAAACCCTTGGCGTACGATATTAAAAATCGGCGCTCCCTCACTAAGTAAGTGGGTTTGACCAATGACAGCATCAAGCGTGGTTGGACGCATGCGTTCGGCAAGAGGTTTCATAAAAGTATCTTTATTGGGCTGGGTTTGTTGGATTTGGATTGGTTTTATGCTATTTTAGCACAAAACCAATCCCATTTTGATGGTCATTTATGAAGATGAGCTGCCCTTATTGTTATTCTGCCAAATCTCGCCCTCTGAGTTTCGGCGAGCGGCAAATGGCGATCAGCGTATTTGGCGATGCACTTAAATTAGACGATATTCGTCTAAAGACTGCATGGTGGGTTATCCAAGGCTATGCCGTCTCACCCAATGGTCATGTGTATTTTCATCCCAAAGATTTTTGTGAGGATTTTTCATCTCAACACTTGATGAAGCGTGCTTGGCTGATTCATGAGCTGGTGCATGTGTGGCAGGGACAACAAGATATTCGGGTGTTTTGGCGTGCGATTTTGAGCCGCCGCTATCGGTATCGGTGGATACAGGGGAAAGCATTTTTAAGATATGGTATTGAGCAGCAGGCACGCATGGTTGAGGATTTTTATATACGCCGTGAATGTGGCAAAAACTGCGATAAATGGTATGAATGTGTACCCTTTTTAAGCCGTGAGATTAAATCCACACAGTGCTTTAAAAATTGACAAATTAAGATTACCGAACCCATTTGCCAACAGTAACCGATACCAAACCTGACTGCATTCGCCTTAATGTTGGCGGTTGACATGATTAATTATCATGATTCTTTGATTGCCATGGTCACAGTGTAGGTTTTGCCTTGCTTGATTTTATCGGCATTGCCAAAAACCTCGGTAAAAGAACGCTTCATAAAATCACGCAGTCCATTGATGGTTACAACATAAAATCTACCGCCACTTGTCATGGCATTATAAGCATCAAGTAAGTATAAATAGTGCTGTTCTTTGCTGGCTTTGGCTGGCAAATTACTCATGACTAGACTAAATTGGCGAGATTTATCCACATGATAAAAACCATTAGAAAGCATCACCTCGGCATTGCCAAGCCCATTATTTTTACAATTAAGTTTGGTGTATTCTATGGCAACAAAATCTTTATCAATCAATAAATGATGACCCTTTGGGCATTCACGCGCCGCCGTCATGCCAAGTACGCCATAGCCACAGCCAAGGTCAATGGAGTTATCTTGTGTTTGAAAATCAATATAATCTAATAACATCAAGCTGCCATCATCTAATTTTTCAGGGCTAAAAATCCCCCAAGTACTGGTAAAGTTAAAGGGTTTGCCCAGCACCTCTTGAGAAAATTGAATATCATGCCGCCACTGTTTGGATTTGGTCAGCAGTTCAGGGTTAATTTGGTGCATGGTGTACTCGTGAGTTGATGGATAAAATGGCATTCACAAATAAGGTAGATTGTAGCATATTTTAATCATAAAACGCTACTGGTGTTATCCGCCGCTTATGCGATTGATGGTTTGGGGTGATTGTTTCACCGAATTTTTAGCCATGCTTGATTATAATGGTTTATAATAGTAAGTAATACTCATGACTTATACCAACTTATCTTAGCATATCTTTAAAATCAGATTTTTTATCATGACAACACCAAAGCCCACTGTATCACCGCATGTTAACATTGATTTGTCGTTATTGATTTTTTATCAGCCACCAATCGAAAAACTCACCAATCATCTGCTAACTCAGCCTGCCATGTACGCCCAGCTTCTGGCAAAAAAGCGGGCACAAGAGCAACAAAAACAGTCCAATAATGAAACTAAGGACGGCGATGATGGTATTACGCTTACCGAAGAAGATATTGAAAATTTGATTGAGCAAGGATTTAGTGAAGAAACCATTGAGAGCGTCTCAAAGGCGGTCAATGAACAGCTAAGCAAGAATGCAAATGATGATGCCAAGCAAGATGATAATACTGATGATAATCTGCCCAAAGGTGATGATGCCAATCAGACACACTCAAAAATAAACCCAATCACCAAAAAGATTAGCCCTAATGATTTTGCCCATACCTCACGCCCAAATCAAAGCAAAGTTCACAAGTTGGCTCAAAACCCGTCGCATCCTGCCAAAACCGATGATACGAAATCTCATGTTGCTCAAGCTTTAGCACAGTCAGCCGATGCATCTGCAGCTAAGATTGCAGAAAGTTTGGATAATGATATTCATGCGGCAGTAGAAAAACAGCTAAAAGAACAACAAGAACAGCAAGAGCAACAATACGAAGCATTTAAACAATATCTTGCCAAGAAAAACAGCGAAACAGCCATCGACTATCGCCAAATTCGGATTGATATTGAATCTGGAGCACTGCCGACACGCCATTTTTATTTGATGAATGGTTTATCGGCTGTGATTGCAGGGTTTGGGCTGTTAGCAAATTCACCTGCAGTGGTGATTGGTGCGATGTTAATTGCGATGCTGATAGGCCCGATCAGCGGCATTGCTTTGGCGATTATTGATGCTCGCTTGGCTTTACTTAAAAAATCACTGTTAACCTTATTGTCTGGCGGTGCGTTGATTTATGCTATTGGTGTGCTGCTTGGCTTTTTATATCCTGATCAAGCTGCAAGCCAAGAGATTATTGCCCGAACTGCCCCTAATACGATGGATGTTTTTGTGGCATTGGCAGGGGGCGTGGCAGGGGCGTATGCGTTGATTTCTCGTAATTTATCGGTTGCCGTGGTTGGCGTGGCAGTCGCAACAGCACTTGTCCCTCCGCTGACTGCCAGCGGAATATTGCTTGCCACGGGACATTATCAATTGGCATTAGGGGCATTGATACTAACTTTGACCAATATTTTGGCGATTCAGTTTACCAATGCTTTAGTGCTTTGGGCGGCGGGGTTTCGCCGATTGGATATTGATAAAAGTGAAGATGAAACCGTAAAAGATTCACGATGGCAACAAAACTGGTTATTTATTCGCCGTAATATGGTCACTTTGATTTTATTGATTGGGCTAAGTGTGTATTTGACGCTTGATTTTCAGCAACGCATTCGTCAAAAAAGCTACGAAAAGGCAGTCATTGAGGTTGTTCAGCAGCAAATCCAATACCAGCCTAGCTATGTTGTTAGTAGTGATTTTGGTGTGGTGGAAAAAGGTCAAAACAATAAAGCTTCTGCTGATAGCTATATGATTCGAGTATTATTGCAAGGGCTGATTGCACCGAGTCATCAGGATATTTGGCAGATGGAACAAAAAATTCAAACCATAACAACCAAGCGTTATCCCAAACGCTCGCCAATTAAATTGCAAGTGCGATTTGTACCAGAGCAAGTGATTGAAACCACCCCAGTCAGTAAAGCAGATGTGAAGCTTGATGATGCCTCAATCAGTCAATTAGAAGAAAATAAGAATTAGGGTGAATAAAACTTCATTTAAGTATTTTAAAGATCACTGGCACAAATAAAGATGGTGGGCATGCCTGCGTTAATCAAGGTCACTTCAAATTCATCCACATTTGGCACTGTCAATATGTCTATCAACTTGCCTGTTGGGAACATATCGCCATCACTGTTCACGGGGTTGATAAAATCAATCCAAACTTCCGTCGTTGGAAAAGTTACGCCATCACGCTCAAAATCCCCCGTTTCTTGTACTTGCCCATCTGTGATAAGCACATGGGCGATGATGGTTTTGCAATGTTTATTGCCAAATTCGCACCTTACAAATGCCATCTCAGGCATACGACTGGCGTCAGCCAACTGTATATAAATGGCATGGATGGGGATTTGCATAAAAACGCCTTTGCTGGCGACAATGAATGATTTTGCCTATTTTAAAAATCGTATTATAACCAAACTATACTCTCATCCAAACCACCCAGAATAACAACTAAACCAAATTAGTACCCATTGCCCTAAATACCAATCTACTCATCTTGTCAAAGTAGGATTTGCTTATGATAAAAGACATAGATGTAAAGGTTGTTATCATCTAAAGATAATGTCCTTGGCTTTTTATTGCCTGATAAAACTTAGATAATTGTATGAATTTTGGTGTCCAGATTTGGACATATGATCATGTATTGATTGCATTGAAAAAAGCTGGTACATCTCATATCATCAGATTTTTTTTGTGGATTTTCTGCTTGTAGTGTGGTATTTTCTTTAGGTTGTAGTCATAATTAAGTTTTGATATTTGTATTACCATTTGCCATGGGTCATATCAGCTTTGGTATGCCTAAACTTAGCAAGATGGGCATTTTATCATTATCTATTTACTTTATATTATCAATTATTATTTATGATATTTTTTAGGTTAACCGAATAATATCAATAAAAAACAGACAATCAAGGACACATGACACATGACAAACAAACCTACCGTTGCGTTAATAGGTGCCCCAACCGATGTGGGTGCAGGTGTGCGAGGCGTGAACTTAGGGCCTGATGCCTTACGCATTGCTGACATTGATAAAGCCATTGAACAATATGGTTTTACTGTCATTGACCGTGGTAATTTGCAAGGCCCAGCCAACCCCAATCAGCCCCCTGTGAACGGCTACCGTCATTTTGATGAAGTGGTTGCATGGAACAAAATGGCACACGATGCTGTGTATGATGAGCTGAAAAATGGCAACTTTCCCATTTTGATGGGGGGCGACCATTGTTTAGGTTTGGCATCATTGACCGCTGTGGCACGCCATTGCCGTGAGCAAGGCAAAAAGTTGCGTATCCTTTGGCTTGATGCTCATGCTGATTTTAATACCAGCGAAATGACCCCATCAGGCAACATTCATGGCATGCCTGTGGCTTGTGCTTGTGGTTTTGGTCCTGATGAGTTAACCACCATTGGCGGTGTCAGAGGAGCGATTAGCCCAAAAGATGTGTATCAAATCGGTATCCGCAGTGTGGACGCTAAAGAAAAATACTTCATCAACGAAAAAGGCGTCACTGTCTTTGACATGCGTTATATTGATGAAAATGGCATGCGTCATACCATGGAACAAGCGTTAAAAGGCTTGGATAATGACACGCACTTACACATCAGTTTTGATGTGGATTTTCTTGACCCAAGCATCGCCCCAGCGGTTGGCACAACGGTGATGGGCGGGCCTACCTATCGTGAAGCGTCATTGTGTATGGAGATGATTGCCGATACTGGTTTGATGGCATCTTTGGACATCATGGAGCTAAACCCAACCCTTGATGAACGCAACCGCACCGCAGTCATCATGGTGGATTTTATTGAATCCTTGTTTGGTAAATCCACCCTAGTCAGACCTGACACAACCCAATAATTCAAATCATTCATGGACATATTTTTTTAAGGACTTCACTATGAACACCACCAACCAACCATCAAACAGCCAAGCTTATATTGACCGTGAAGAGCAATACGGCGCTCACAACTATCACCCTTTGCCTGTGGTATTAAGCCGTGGCGAGGGGGTGCATGTTTGGGATGTTGAGGGCAAACAGTATTATGATTTTTTATCTGCCTATTCAGCGGTCAATCAAGGGCATTGCCACCCCAAAATCATCGCCACTTTAACCGAACAAGCCAAAACGCTGACCTTAACATCAAGGGCATTTCACAGTGATAAGCTCGGTGAGTTTGAAGCCTTTGCCTGTGACTATTTTGGCTATGATAAACTTTTGCCGATGAACACGGGCGCAGAAGCGGTAGAAACCGCCATTAAGATTTGTCGAAAATGGGCATACGAGAAAAAAGGCATTGATGAAAACCAAGCCAAAATCATTGTCTGTGAGAATAATTTTCACGGTCGTACCACCACCATCATCTCATTTTCTAATGATGAAAATGCTCGTAAAAACTTCGGCCCTTATACCCAAGGTTTTATTAAAGTTGAATACGACAATCTTCAAGCCTTAGAACAAGCGTTAACTGATAATAAAGATGTGGCAGGGTTTTTGGTTGAGCCAATCCAAGGTGAGGCGGGTGTGTATGTGCCATCTGAAGGTTATCTTGCCAAAGCCAAAGCTCTTTGTGATAAGCATAATGTGCTGTTTTTAGGCGATGAAATCCAAACGGGCATTGCTCGCACAGGCAAATTACTTGCCCTTGATCATGAAAATGTGCGTCCTGACATCTTAATTTTGGGCAAAGCTGTCTCTGGTGGCGTTTATCCTGTATCAGTGGTCATGGCAGATGATGACATCATGAATGTCATTCGCCCAGGACAGCATGGCTCAACTTATGGTGGCAATCCGCTGGGGGCAGCGGTTGCCAAAACCGCTTTAGAGGTGGTGCGTGATGACAATTTAGCGGATAATGCTGATAAGCTTGGTCATATCTTTCGAGAAGAGATGCAAAAGTTGGTGGATAAGCATGAGCTTTTAACCTTGGTGCGTGGTAAGGGATTGCTCAATGCGGTGGTCATCAATGACACCGAAGACAGCAGTACGGCTTGGGACTTATGTTTGGCACTCAAAGAAAATGGACTGCTTGCCAAACCCACACACGGCAACATCATTCGATTTGCCCCACCGCTTGTGATGACTGAAACCCAACTGCGTGAGTGTGTGGACATCATCGCCAAAACGGTTGCCAAGTTTGAAGCAGACAGATGACATGATGGCTTTAATGGGTCAGTTTGTCATTTAAGCCCATTTATCATTTAAGATTTTTTTATGGTTTAAAACTTAAGCCGTGTTATGCCTTTTGCTAACACGGCTTATTTTTTGACCAGCCTTTAATGGGCTAAATTGACAGGGTATTTAAAGGGTTAAATTTAAAAGTCTAATCAGTTTGGCTTAATTTGGTCGGGTTATTTGGTCGGGTTATGTTGAAGCGTTTGCTGATATGCCGTATCCAACTGCTTAGTTGTCAACAGCTCTTGTATGACTGGAAAAACCTCTCGCTCTTCAAAGCGGATATGGTCGTATAACGCTTGTGCCAAGGCATGTAAATCATCAATGGTTGGGTGACTGGCAGACTCAGTCAGCTGACTTAATGTGCGTAACTGCTCATGTTCGGCAAGCAGCTGCTTACCAAGCGCCATCACTTTGGGGTGGTTGCCATGATTTGCCAATAAAGGGGCAACCAAATACCTCTCTTCAATCGCAAAATGTGCGATTCGGTCATCATGAACATATGCCACCAATGCTTGCCAATGCCTAAAAATATCATCAGTCGTGCTGTCTTTGGGACATTGCATGGCTTGACGAGATAGGCTTAAGCCAAGCTGATGCTGTCGAGATAAGGGGCGAAGCTGTTCTATGCGGTACATAAACGGATGTCCTAGGTTAAAAATAGCATGACACAATCACCACTTTGGATGTGCCAGATGAGCCATTACCCAAGCCATCAATCTGTTTGCCATAAGGGCAAGACTGCCAACGACACACAATAAAAATTGGTCTCGTGCTTGCCCTGCCACTTAGCAACGCTCGGGTAAGTCACTAAGTTTAAAAAATAAATGTCCCTTTGGAAGTACTGCCACGTATGTAGGTGGCTTTGACCGATATTTGCATAAAAACTCCTTTGCTGGTGATATGAATTATTTTGCCAATTTTAAAATATTTCTGGCACCAAATAGTACAATGACAAAGACAATCATACCAATGATTAAATCAGGATAGCTAGAATGAGTCAATAACGTCAATGCTCCCGCCGCTATCACACCGATATTGATGATAATGTCATTGGATGTAAAAATCATGCTGGCTTTGATATGGGCTTCTTTATTTTGATTTTTGCTCAGTAGATATAAGCACAGCCAGTTTGCAATCAATGCCAAAAATGCCGTGCCAATCATCAGTTGATAATTGGGCAGCTGCTCAGTACCGATAAAACGCCTAATCACTTCTATCACCCCAAATAACGCCAATATTATCTGCGTTATCCCCGCCAAAAATGCCACACGTTTTTTATACGCCAGCGTCATACCAATGGCTGATAGCGCCAATATATAGACAAAGCTGTCCGCCAGCATATCTAGACTATCAGCAATCAGCCCCATAGAATTAGCAAAAATACCAACCGAACACTCTATGATAAAAAACACAAAGTTAATCATGAGTACTTGATATAATAATCTTTTTTCTAAGCGCTCATCAGGCTTGTTAAACACTATCTTATCAAAAATCACTTCGGTGGAAATGATATGACTATCAAAATTAAGCGGTTCAAGTACTTGTAAAATCGTTGTATCTTGATTATCGTGATAGACGGTTAAGCACCGCCCAGCAATATCAAACTGTAATTCATAAATATCAGATACATCTTTTAAACGCATGCGAATGAGCTGCTCTTCGGACGGGCAGTCCATTTTTGCAATGTTAAAAATGGTCTTTTTCATCTATTTAGTGCCTTGTTTTGATTAGGTTGGCTCAAATAAATCTGTGTTTATATTGCTGCTTGGTAATTTTTGGATGGTTTGAGTAAATTGATTAGGTTAAAATTTACCTTTGGAAGTACCGCCACGCATGTCGGTGGCACGGGTAGGGGTTTGTATGATTTGCTCCTTTTTTACAAATTATTGATAAAATTCTCATAACTGCCAAATTCTGCCTTGTCAATTTTATATTGATTATCAGTAATTTTGGTGATAATCACACCATCACAATCTATCAACTGCAATCTTTCGCTGGTTGCCAGCTCGCCTTTTTTTAAGTTTAATAATTGTCGCAATAACCAATCAGCCAACGCAGAATTTGGGTTGGTCATTAAGGCTTTTGAATTCTCTTGGCAGACTTTGGCATTTAAAATTTGCCCATCTGGCGTGATTAAATCAAAAGGTTCATCACGACTTGGGAAAAATTCAGGAAAATTTTGATGAATTTGTATTGGAATAGGGATATAAACTTCATCAAGACTTCTTCTTCTACCATTTGCATTCCATTGATTTAGTCCACTTCTCTCGGGAACTAAGCCGTTTTTAGTGGAATACAAAGGCAATATTACAAATTCTTTTTTATCCATTTTGGTGCTCTGTATTGAAAGTATTTCCTTTAATTTTAATAATAAATCATAAGGTTCAGAAATAATTTCAACTGGTAGTGTAAAATAATTATCGGGTAAATGAAATTTTTTAAACAAAGTGCTTTTTGAGAAATTATAATTATAATCATGAATAAAATCTGTAAATTCTACTCCACTATCTTTTATTTTCTTAATTTTTATTTTATTAATATCGATTTTATCATAATTTTCTTCGAATAGTCTTAGTTCACTCTCTCTTCTTGCTACCAAATGATAAATAGCTTGCTTAGTACCATATAATCTATTGGCAAAATCAATTCGTTCATTTCTTGCATTAGCAACTTCAAAAACCAAATCATCGGTATTTAGATAACGAAATTTTTTATTTAGTTGATTGAATTCTGCAATTTTTTCTAATTTTTGTTCTTTTTCACAAATAAAAGTTTTTAGACCAACACCTGTTTTAACACCATTAATATTCAGTAAAGCATCAAAAGCACTATCATCACGACTAAGATTTTCAGCATTTAAAGCATAACAAAATAAATTTTCTGCATTTCTATAATATAAATAAGGAACTTTATTTTCGCTAAATAATCCAGATAATGAAGTCATTATTTTTAATAGCTCCAAATAATTCTCATTATAGCTAATCATTTTGTATTACCTTAACAATATTTTCTGCAATTCTTTTTACCAAAGGCATTGTTACACTATTTCCAGCTTGCATATAAAGCTTGCTATTAGCAATATTTGGCATAACAAAAATGCTCATATCATACCCTTGAAATGCAAAGCATTCTCTTGGGGTTAATTTACGAATCCCAAAATCATCAAGAATAAGTGGTACATTATGTCCACCTGTACCCATATTGGCAGTTAAAGTGGGACATAATCCATGTTTATTTTCACGCACATAAACCCTACGCCATTGATAAATGGTATCTTTATTTTGCATTTCTAGTTTTAATTTTTGATGGTATTTTGATTTATGATAATAAAAACTTTCATCTTGTTTTTTATTATCTAAAATATCGTGAATTGTTTTGGTTAATGGGATTTTGTTTGGGAACTCAAAATTAATACTCTTAAAAATATTTTTATCAAAAGCAATAATAAAAATTCTCTCACGATTTTGGGGGATGTTTGCATATTCTGAGGTATTCATTACTTTATAAAAAACCTGATAATTTAGCTTATTTTCTAGAATATCCAAAATAACCTTAAAAGTATCTCCTTTATTGTGTGATATCAAATTTTTGACATTTTCCAAAAACACAACTTTTGGACGGTGCTTTTCTATTATTTTTTCAATGTCAAAAAATAATGTACCACGACTGTCAGAAAATCCCTTTTGATACCCTGCCACCGAAAAGGCCTGACAAGGAAATCCTGCACACAGAACATCAAAATTTTGTGGAATTTTTTCTTTAGTCTCATCAAGTGTAATATCACCATAAGGCACGAAACCATGATTGGCAAAATAAGTTTTTTTAGCATTTAAATCCCACTCACTGGCAAAAACACATTCGCCACCAACAGCTTGCATTGCAAAATGAAAGCCACCAACGCCTGCAAACAAATCAATAAATGTAAATTTAGACATAAATCATATTTTAAGAAAATTGTGTTGTATTATAACACTTTATGCCAAAAATTTAAACTTTGGAAACCTATGCTAACCATAGCGATAAATTATCCAAAATCAGCTGATTTACCCTTGCTATCTAAGCGACAAGCGACAGGCACTTCATCAATCGTGCCATTGGTGCGTTCAATGGTTAGCGTCAATTCACAATGGGGGCTAATTTCGCCTTTTACGCCATAAATTTCCGTGTCGTCTAATTAATGCACTGACCTGCTGCTTAAATTCATTTCGGATATGTTTTTGGTTTTGTCAAGATAAAATCAAAAACATATTTGCCCTAGTACAACCGCTTTGTTTGCACCAGTGACGGCAGGAATATTGCCATGACGCCCTAAGATATTTTGGCGTGCAAGCCAAGCAAATGCGACACTCTCAATCCAAGTAACCTCAATGCCCCAATCATTGGTTGGCTTGATGGATAAATTGGGCAGATGTGCTTGCAGGCGTGCCATCAGATGGGTATTTTTTGCACCACCACCACAGACAAGCACAGTGCCTGATTTAATAAAATGGCGGATTTGTTTGGCGGCACTGACAGCGGTCAGCTCGCACAAAGTAGCCTGTATATCGGCAGGGGGATGGCACAAATTTGGGTGACTGCTGTTTAATTGATCGATCATTGCATCAAGCCATACTAAATTAAAGTCTTCACGCCCTGTGCTTTTTGGTGGTGATTGGCTAAAAAAAGGATGGCCAAGCAAAATATCAAGTAATGGCTGAATGACTTGCCCGCTGGCAGCCCAAGCACCATCTTGGTCATAACAGGTATTTGTATGGCGAAAGTTCCATGCATCCATCAGCAGATTGGCAACCCCAGTATCAAAACCAATCGGTGTACTTTTATCATGATTTAATACGGTAATATTGGCAATTCCGCCCAAATTCAGTACACCTTTAACCTGCCTATCATGACCAAATATGGCTTGGTGAAAAGCTGGCACAAGTGGCGCGCCTTGCCCACCGACTGCCATATCACGGCGGCGAAAGTCACTAACCACAGCGATGCCTGTATACTCAGCTAAAATATTTGGGTCTAATAACTGCAAGCTAAATGACCAATTGGGGCGATGGCGAACAGTTTGCCCATGACAACCAATGGCACAAACCAAATCATGGCTGATATTTGCCTTATCAAGCAGCTCAAGGGCGACTTGAGCGGCGAAGGTCGCATAATACACGCTCGCCCAGCCATAGACATCCAGCTCGCTTTGAAAGTCAAACTCACAAGTTTGGATAAATGTAGCGACACCATTAGGCGTCGTTAAAGATAATAACGCTTGCCGTAAGTCCTCGGTAAATGGCACGCTGTGGCTTGCGACCACCTCAACCGAGCATGTTTCATCATCCGTTTCAAAAAACCGACATAATACCGCATCCATGCCATCTAAGCTTGTGCCACTCATCATACCAATAAAATAAGGTGCTTCGTCCATAATGGTCAGGTCTGCTAAGTTTTCGCCAAAAATTTTTTCTAAAAAATCTGCTGATATCGTCATGATTTGCCAACATTTACCTCATACAAAACTTAAGCATAACAAATTTTTTTTGTATAGGATATGAATTTTTGATAAATCCGACTTTGTAAGATGACTTTTTGGTGATTTTTGTTATAATCAAGACAATTTTTGATCTTAGAAGTTGAATAAAGGCGATGACCATGAGTGATTTTTTACCCATCAAAGACCAATTGACGCTTATCATGCGAGGGGTGCAAGAGATTTATTCCAAAGAAGATTTGATAAAAAAATTAGAAAAAAACCGCCCGCTACGCATTAAGCTTGGCATGGACCCGACAGCTGCTGATTTACACCTTGGACATACTGTGGTACTAAATAAATTGCGTCATTTTCAGGATTTGGGGCATGAGGTGCTGTTTTTGATTGGTGATTACACGGCACGCATTGGCGACCCATCAGGCAGAAATGCCACCCGTCCGCCATTGACAGAAGCCGAGGTGAAAGCCAATGCCCAAACCTATGCCAAACAGGTTTTTAAAATTTTGGATAAAGACAAAACCAAAATTGTCTTTAATTCCGACTGGTTTGGCAAAATGAGTGCAGGGGATATGATACAACTGGCAAGCCAAATTACTGTTTCACGGATGCTTGAGCGTGATGATTTTTCAAAACGCTATAACAGCCAGACCCCCATCGCCATTCATGAATTTTTATACCCCTTGGTGCAAGGCTATGACAGCATTGCTTTAGATGCCGATGTGGAGCTTGGCGGAACTGACCAAACTTTTAATTTATTGATGGGGCGAACGCTACAAGGTCGCTATGATAAAGAGCCGCAAGTGTGTATTACTATGCCAATCTTAGAAGGCTTGGATGGTGTACAAAAAATGAGCAAATCTTTGGGGAATTATATTGGGATTAATGACCCTGCTGGTGTCATGTATCAAAAAATTCTATCCATGCCTGATACGCTCATCGCTCGCTACTTTGAGCTTTTAAGCTTTAAGCCAATGAGCGAAGTCAACGCCTTGCTTGATGACATGAAAAATGGCCGTAATCCCCAAGAAATCAAACGCATTTTAGCTCTAGAGCTGATTGAGCGTTTTCATGACAAAGAATCTGCTGATAATGCCCACAAATCAGCTGGCAACCGCTTGGCAGACGGTGAGTTGCCTGTGGATTTGCCAGAGGTAAGCTTATCTTTAAATGGTCAAGAAAAATTATTTATCACCCAAGTCTTAAACCAAGCGGGTCTTGCTAAAAACTCTGCTCAGGCCAAAGACATGCTATCTCGTGGGGCGGTTAAAGTGGACGGTCAAGTGGTCGATGGCAGTTTTGCCTTAGAACAAGGGCAAACAGTGGTGATTCAAGCAGGTAAAAAAGCGTATGCCAGAGTCTGGATTCAATCAGCCCAAATATAATAAGGGGGGGGCTAAAAAGCATTTTTTATAAAATCCGCTCTTTGTTCTAGCCTAGTCCAAGAAGTAGCTTGATAAACTCATATGTTTTTACCCACCGCTGTATGGAGGCGTACATTTTTTGGACAACCAAAGCCAAACCCTTTGCCATGCGATAGGTATATTGCTTGGTTTATTTGGGTTTGGCGAAGCGTTATTGTAAAAATTACAACAGGACTTGGGTCTTGAACGGTGTTTGTTTAGGAGCGTCAGTACAGAGGGGGTAAAATATTGGGCATTTACTTTTCTTATCAGCTGTGGCGTATTGGCACTATTGATACCGCTTAAACAAAGATTTGGTTTAGGTATGATTTGAATTCTGTATGATCCCTCAGTTTGGGGTATGTTTGATATTTGGCGACCCATGGCAAATCGTGCTGATGGTACTGGGTATGCCAACATTGCTACTTAGCTTTGGCGTAGTACAAATATTGCTTGATATGATATTTAAAATATATTAAAAATATAATTAATAAAAGTTTAAAAGCCATAAGCAAATTTTGTCATAAATCATTGCACCCAAAAATACCAAAGCTTGCATCAGTACAATCGTCGCACCTGTCGCAGAATCTAGATGATAACTGATAATTACCCCGAATACACTTGTAAAACATGAGCTAATGATGGCAGTCAGCAACATTGTATCAAAGCGTTTGCATAAAATAAAAGCAGTCATGCCAGGTGAAATGAGCATAGCAATCACCAAAATCACCCCAACCGCTTGCATAGCAACCACAATGGTTGCTGACAATATAATCAACAAGCCATAGTGTAGTTTTTGTATCGATAAACCTGCAACTTGGGCATGATGGCTGTCAAAACAATACAACAAAAGGTCGCGTCTTTTTAAAATGAGTATCAAAAAGATGATTGCTGAAACACCTAAAGTTTGGTACATCAGGGTGCGACTGATGCCCAAAAGGTTGCCAAATAAAAGATGTGTCAAGTGTTGACCACTGTCAATCTTATGAAATATCACAAGCCCTAATGCAAACATACCTGAAAATACCACGCCCATCAGCGTATCTTCTTTAAGTCGGGTGTGAGTTTGTAAATAGCCTACGGCACCAGCACAACATACTCCGGCAATAAATGCTCCAAAAGTCATCGGAATGCCCAGCCAAAAAGCGACCACCACCCCTGGAAAAATTGCATGCGAGATGGCATCTCCCATCAAAGACCATCCCTTTAACACAATGTAGCAGGATAAAAGTGCACAAATAACCGCCACCGCCACCGCTGAGATGAGGGCATGTTGCATAAAGGTATGACTAAAAGGCTCGGTGAACCAGTATAAAATAGAATTTGACATAAGTAATAAACTAAAAAGGTTTGGTACACCTAGGACTTAGGGAGACTGAAATTTTGGCTGTTTTAACTTACCGTACTTAGGTGAAAACAAAAAAGCGATGATAAATAGTGCTGTTTGTAGGCAGACAATAATCCCTCCAGTTGCACCATCTAAAAAATAACTTAAGTATACGCCAAATCCGCCAGTGATGACGCCAATAGCGCCAGCAATTAAAATCAGTGTACGAAATTTATCAGTGAGCTGATAAGCAGTTGCTCCAGGTGTGATCACCATAGCAATGACCAAGATTGCACCAACGGTTTGTAGTGCAGAGACGACACAGGCACTAAGTAGGCTAAAAAATAATAATTTATAATATTTGCTTGATAAACCCACCGCTTTGGCTTGTATTTCATCAAAAAAAACCAACAGCAAATCTTTCCAAAATATTAATAAAATCAACAAAGTAATGACCATAACAACAGTCACTTGATACATATCTGTATCGGCAATGCCCAATATGTTGCCAAAAATAATTTCTTGAACATTGATAGCGGTGGGGTTTAAAGAAATGATAAATAAGCCTAAGGCAAAAAAAGTCGTAAAAATAAATCCAATGACAGCATCTTCACGCAGTTTGGTCACAGACTTAATCCATAAAATAGATAAGGCCGCTAAAATGCCAGAAAAAAACGCACCCAACGCATAAGGTGCACCCAGTGCATAGGCAATTGCAACACCAGGCACCACAGCATGTGATAAGGCATCACCGATTAAAGACCAGCCTTTTAGCATCAGATAGGCTGATAAAAAGGCACAAACACCGCCTACTAATGAGCTTAAAAAAATTGCCTTGAGCATATATTCATAAGCAAAAGGCTCAAGTAGTAATGCAATCATGACTTATCCTCTTGCTCAGCTTGGGGATTTTCGCTGGATTTGACATTTTTGCGATGATAAGAGCTGCGGTTTTGATGATGACCATAAAAGACAGCAGGAATTTCATCGTCTGCCAAAATCGTCAAAGTGCGTTTATCATCATCATCGTGCAAGTCTTCACCCACCAAGTGCAGCTGCCTTAGAACACCACCAAAAACTTTTTCAAGATTGGCTTGGGTGAATGTACTTTTGGTGCTTCCCATTGCTAAAATGGTACGATTTATCATGATAACTTGGTCACAAAATTCAGGTACTGTCCCTAAATTATGTGTTGAGATTAAAATGAGATGACCTTCTTGACGCAATTCATCTAAAAGATCCATAATGGCTTTTTCGGTTTTTACATCAACGCCTGTGAAAGGTTCATCTAATAAAAGGATTTTACTTTCTTGAGCCAAAGCCCTTGCCAAAAATACCCGTTTTTTTTGCCCGCCTGATAATTCGCTAATTTGTCGATTGGCAAGATGGTTAATTTGGACGCGTGACATGGCTTCATCAATTTTTTGGTAATCCTTTGGTTTAGGACGGCGTAAAAAATTCATATGTCCATATCGCCCCATCATGACGACATCTAAAACTGATACAGGAAATTGCCAATCAACTTCTTCGCTTTGTGGCACATAGGCGACCAAATTTTTCTTCAGTGCTTGAGTAATGGGCAAATCACACAGCTTAACATGACCTGTTTGGGGCTTAATTAGCCCCATCAGTACCTTAAATAAGGTGGATTTGCCACTACCATTGATGCCGACCAAGGCACAGGTTGTACCGCCTTGTAGCTGCAGCGAAACATCATACAAGGCGGTATGTCCGTTATTGTATCGAACCGAAATATCGTCAAGGCTGATGGTGATTTTATCCATCACTTTTCAAAACCGCTGGCGATGGTTGAGACGGTGGTTTGTAATAAGTCAAGATAAGTTGGTACAGGACCGCCAGCTTCAGACAGTGAATCAACATAAAGTACACCGCCATATTTGGCACCTGTTTCTTTGGCAACTTGTTTTGCTGGTTTGTCTGAAATTGTACTTTCACTAAATACCACAGGAATATTATTGCTGCGTACCGTATCAATCAATGATTTGACTTGTTGAGGCGAGCCTTGCTGTTCGGCATTAATTGGCCACAAATAAGCTTCTTTAAGACCGTAATCGTTGGCCAAGTAGCTAAACGCACCTTCACTGGTTACCAACCAACGCTGATTTTCAGGGATTTGTGATAATTTGGCACGCAGTGGAGCGTCCATAGCTTTAATTTTTGCACTGTACTGCTCAGCATTTTTGGTATAAACTTCCTGATTGGCTGGGTCTTGCTTAATGAGTGCATTTTTGATATTCTCAACATAAATCAAGGCATTACTTGGCGACATCCAAGCATGTGGGTTTGGCATGTCTTTATAAGCACCTTCAGTGATGTTAATCGGTGTGATACCCTGTGTCACAACAACGGCAGGCACATTGCTGGTATCATGATAAAATTTTTCAAACCAAAGCTCTAGATTAAGTCCATTCCATAAAATCAAATCTGCTTTTTGGGCTTTAACCACATCTTGAGGCGTGGGTTCATATTCATGAATTTCAGCACCTGCCTTGGTAATGGATTGAACATCGGCAGCCTCTCCAGCAACATTTTGGGCAATATCAGCAATGACAGTAAAAGTTGTGACAACAGACAGTTTTTTTGGAGAATGAGTATCCTGTGCGTTGATGTCTTCTTTGGTCTGCTGACCGCACCCAACCAAGGCTAAGCACATCGTAAGACAGGCGGTAAAAGTTTTGATTGATTTCATAAATTAACCTAATTGCTTGACTGGCATTAAAATAAATATATCAAAATACTAAGTTGTTATCTTCAAATGATTTAACCATTTATGATAATCATTATCATAAAAAATGTCAAGTTAAAAAGAGATATCCTAATATAATAACACAAATAAAAACGATACAATAAAAATAATATCAAATTCTAAACTCTAATCTCTAATAAAATCAGTTACTTATTAACTAAAATTCCATCAACCCTAAAACCTGCTTTATTAAGTTATGATGTCATGCCATGGCATGCACCACTTAATCATGAATTGCTTTTTTATCAAATATCATTAATATCATAGAAATTGTAAATAATTGTAATCAACACACCAATCTGTAACAAAAATTTTCTAACAATCGTATTTGCCATAAAATCTCATTATTGTAGCAACAAATCTTTACCATAACATTATATTATTTGCTATTGAAGTGCTATAATTTTTAAGCATTAATCATCAGTGTTCATAATTTTTACTTTTTAGATTGAAATAGGAAAAATAAACAAATGAAAGCACTAAAAATCATCGCACCTGTGTTGGCACTAGGTCTATCTTTTACAGCTATTGCAAATGCCCTAGATGCACATCGAGCCATCCAACTCACCAATAAGGTTCGCCAAGTGACTTATATAGTTGCCCCACCGTCGGCACTGTTCAAGTGAATTATGGCTTCAATGATCAAGGACTACCGACCTATGCCGAAGCCAATTTTGGTGGTAAAACTCGTTTCTTGCTAATTAATTTGGTAGAATCAATTGGCGAATTAATGATTTTTGGTGATGATAATGATTGGCAAATCTTTGGCCTCTATTTACAACTTGACAACGATCATCATTCATATGTGCACATTATTGACCCAGATGCAGAAGCCAGCTATCGTTGCGATGTGGTAGGTACAAAGCGTATTAAAGACTAATTTGCATCAGCCATAAAAAGCCACATCATCAGCGTATGGCTTTTTATTTAAAAATTTCACCAAACCCCCAACAAAATCAATCACTTACCAACTTTCTACCATCAATCCTAAAAAAC
>NZ_KV796833.1:0-893 GCF_001809255.1 Moraxella sp. HMSC061H09 | reverse complement strand
TGGTGATGAGCCAGTTGAATGACGGTCATAACACTCATAAACAGTCATAAATGGTCATAACAGACGCACACCAAGCTTTTGATGAGCTTGGCGTGTTTTTACTGCTGTTTTTTATGGTATGTTTTAATGAGCATGATGATGGTGATGTGCTGGCTTTAAGTGATTGTTTGCGGTTTTATCTTTGGATACCAAGGTTACCACCACCATTGTCGTTGCTAAAAAGGTGCCTTCAATGTCATGCTTGCCATCAAAATAAGCACATCACCTGAAGACAGCGTATGTGCTTCTTGACCATTTAATAACCTGTGCCAAACCATTGGTAACAGTCAAGGTAACAATGTCGTTTGGGTGATTATGACACTTCATCGGGGTGTCTTTGCTAAAAGTTTTACGCACCGTTTGAATACCCAATTCATTTTGATAAATGACGCCTTCACCCTTTGGTAATATGCCCATTGGCTCTGCATGGGCAGGGGTGTGCAACCACGATAGTGATAAAACGAGTATTGATAAAATGGCTGTGCCAAGCCGTGTGTTGTTCATTGTTTTGTTGGTGTTTTTTATGGGTCATACCCTTTCTAGATCTAAAATCACTTTATTACATTAACTATTTATCATAACTTATTAAATATAACACAACTCATGGTAATAAAAAACTGATTTTATTTTTTAAAGTATTATTTGAGATAACAGAGCCTAAATTATAATAAAAATAAACACAAAGAATACCCATGTCAGATTTATGTAAATGCACCATCACGATTGGCCAAAAACAGATAACAAAATAGTGGATTTAATTAAGTGCTATAAGGTCAGTCTATCTATTGGTTGTTATTTAGGTTACTATATATATTCTGATCACCAACCCCCAAACAAAACCCCCCTTTGCTTCT
>NZ_KV796832.1:0-751 GCF_001809255.1 Moraxella sp. HMSC061H09 | reverse complement strand
CTATATATCACCCAGGTACCATCGGGAGTTTGTGCCCTCCAACACCCTTGGCAATTATTATTATTCATCGTAGCACCCTGTTTATAATCATCAGCGGTAGGCTTTCTTCCTAAAAACTGTTGGGCAAAATCATCTGCTACTTTATTCGGATCTGTACTTTTTTGCATTTCTCTGGATTGGCCAATCTCACCCTTCCCAGGGAATACTCCCTGTCGTAAGTCCTCAACTGCTTTCTTGTTGGTTTGCTGATAATTACTGCTAGTATTACTTAACGGCTTTTGAGCTTTCGCTGAATTATTTACTTGCGTTCGACTACCACCTCTCTAACCGACTGTCTCGAAACCGCATTATAAGCTTCTACAACAGAACCTGAAATTTGATGGCCTGCAGCAGTTACAGCAGCCATTGGTCCATGAATATAAGTAATAAGCGAGCTTTCCAATTGATACAAATACTCAGGAGTACCCGCATGTTCAATCATATATCGATATTTTTGAGATCTCAAATGATTACGACAGGTATTATCTTTACACTGGCGATTATAATGCTCAATAATTTGTGTAACGCTATTTTCCCATGCTACTATTTCCTGAGAAGTCATGCCAGCATGTTCATAGCTGACATATTTCCATTGATGTATGATTGCATCGCAAGCTGCTGAAGATCCAGAGGAGCAAAATGTATTATAATGCAGATAAAAGTTTTTTATGTCATCAGATTTTACTAAAGCATTATTTTGAACCGCCTCCGC
>NZ_KV796831.1:0-11132 GCF_001809255.1 Moraxella sp. HMSC061H09 | reverse complement strand
TCACCAATACACAACAGCTTTATGAACGACTATGACACCTTGCTAACCGAACTAGAACAGCAATTAAACGAGCTTACCGAGACAAACACCAAACAGAGCGAGCAGATACAGAAATTAACCACAGTCAATCACTCTTTGACCAATCAGAACAAGCAATTGCAGAGGCTAATAGACAGATTGACGACACAGAACGCCAAATTAAACAACGAGAACAACAGGCTAATGAGCTTATTGCAAACCAACAAAAAATCCTAGACATGGGCAAGAGTTTTGGGTTTGGGCGGTAGGTTATTAAACCATTTAAGTGATTTTGTTATATCAATTACGTTTAGTCACAAACAATCTTCATCATCGCTTAGTTAAGCTTATTCAAGTTGTTAAAGTGCTCGGATTTGCTATTATTGAGCTGCGCTACTATTTTTGCATAAATTGGAGATATCCATTCTTTCTTGATAGTCTGCACTATTTAACCGATCGGGTATGGGTATATGTTGTGCAAAACGTGCACAATTAGGGTTATACAATTCATAACGATCTACATTATTTTTTTGAACAGGATTGGTAGAACATCCCACTATTGCTAAACAAATAAATATCCATGCTAAACCTATTGTCTTTACCATTTTTTAGTAACTCCAACCATAATCCCTCTATCTCCCCAATGAGTTTTCCCATCAATACGAGCTACATTTATATTTGCTGATGCACTAATCCCTTGGTTGTTAACATTATAACCAATATTAAAACTACCATATGACAATCTATTAGGATTAATTGCACCTATGCCATTGACTGACCAACGACTGCCGCCACTTATTGATCTAACTTCATCTAATAATAATTCACGCATAATATATTCCTTATTTAATATAGAAACGTTGCCATTACAAGCCAAGGCAATGGGTAACTTTTTATATTTCATAGTAAAATCTTAGTACATTAAATAGTACCTGTCAACATATGTTATTAATTAAATTTTTATAACTTTATGTTAGAATTGGTAATTAGTATATATTGAATAATTTATTAACCAAGGTTCAGTACCCAATCAGCGCTCTTAATCGTTTCAGGCCTGTGTGCTATCATTACTCGTGTGATACCTAGTGATTTAATCATTTCATTAATCTGATACTCTTTTTTAACATCCAAATGACTTGTTGCTTCATCTAAAAATAAAATTTTTGGTCTACGATATAGGGCACGAGCAATAAAAATACGTTGCTTTTGACCGCCTGATAGTATATTACCCATATCACCGACAAGCGTCTGATAGCCCATAGGCATTGACATGATTTCATCATGAATCCCAGCCATAATGGCACATTGTTCCACCCATTCATTGTCTATCTTATCATCAAAAAAGCTAATATTTTCAATTAAAGAACCGGCAAATAGCGTATCGTCTTGGTTGACGCTAGCAATAATGCCACGAGCATTTAATTCTGCCATACTGTGATGGATTTTTCCTGCAATTTTAATGTCACCTGATTTGGGCGTAAGTTCACCCATAAGTAAGCTCATCAGTGTACTCTTTCCACAACCTGTTGCCCCAACGATGGCTACCGATTCTTTATCTTTGATGTGAAAACTTAAATTGTCAATAATGTAGGGTTCGTCATCATTATAAGCAAAGGATAGATTGTTTACTTGTATATCATACACCAGTTTATCTTTTGGCTCTATTGGGGATAGATAGTCATTTTTTTCTGTTTTTTCTAAAACAATATCTGCTAACCTTTCACCATGCAAGTTTAACATTTTTACTTCAATAAATTTATCTATTAGATTGCTCACTCGTCCACCAAACTGGTTTTTATAGGCGATAAATGCCATTAAAATGCCAACTGTAAAAGTACCATCAATGACTAAGTTTGCACCTAAATAAATAATAATGAGATTTTCAAAACCAAAGATGATACCATTAATAAATCCAAACATAAGCCCTAATTTTTGGGTATAAAGTCCTGCATTGATGGTATTAACAAATAAGGTAAGCCATGTACTCTTTCTTATATCTTCCTTATTAAAACGTTTAATAGCACGAATACCGCGCATAGTCTCCATAAAATGCGTACTCTGCTTAGCTGCATGTATAATTTGCTCTTCGGTAGCTTGCTTTAGGGGTGTATACCAGAGAAAGCGCAGGAGTCCATAGATTATCATTGCACCTACTGCAATCCATGCCAGAGTTGGGCTATAAAAGAACATTAATACAAGTGTAAATACTGTCATCACACTATCTAAGACAACGGTTAAAAAAGTTGTGGTCAGCGTAGACTGAATGCTATCAATTGCTCCAAAGCGAGAAATAATATCGCCCAAATGCCTTTTTTGAAAAAACTGGCTGGGCAGATGTGTTAAATGATGAAAAACGTTAGCTTTCCATTGGATGTTGAGTGTAGTAGAAATATACATACTTATCCATGACTGAAGCAAGCTTGTCAGTTGTGTTAAGAGCATTAATATACCAAAACCGATAACAAGCGTGGTTAATAAATCCTTGTCAGCCGACACAATGGCATGATCAATCACCCACTGCATAAAAAATGGGCTGGTTAGTGCAAATACTTCTAATACTAATGCTAAAATCAATATCTGACCTAAGGATTTGTAAAGTCCTTTTATCTCACCAATCAGTTTGGATAAACGAATATTGGCCTTATCTTCTTTTTTCTCAAAATCACTATCCGCCCATACCTCTAGGGCTATTCCTGTAAAATGATCTGATGCCTCTTGAAGTGTCATTAGTCTTTGTCCAGCACTTGGGTCTAAGATGGTAATTTTAGTTTTGGATACAGATTTTAATACCACAAAGTGATTCATATCCCAATGCAGAATACACGGCGTACGCAGCTGATTAAGCTCATTCAGTTTCAGCCTTAAAGGGCGCGTACTAAGCTTCATTTGCCCAGCAATCTTAATAAGCGTGTGCAAAGTTGCACCTTTTTGAGAAATAGGATATTTTTGGCGCAAACTCCATAAATCAGTAAGATACCCATGATAATGAGCTATCATAGCAAGACAGGCTAGACCACATTCAGCAGATTCGGTTTGTAAAATAACGGGCAGTTTGGCTGATAAACCAAAATTAATATTCTTTAAAAAATCCATGGTTAAGATTGTCCATAAAAACTTTGACAACAAAAAAGGTGCAATTGCACCTATGACAAATTGATTGATTTAAATTTTACCTGTGAGACTATATAGCGGTTCAAGCACCCATTCATATAATTTGCGTGTTTCATGCATGACATCACCCTCCAAGGTCATGCCAACTGCTAGGGGTAGTTCTTTGCCGTAGGCTGTTATGGTTTGCTTATCTAAATATGCTTTGATGACATACATCGGTTCATTGGCGATTTGTTCAGTGGCTGATACTGTGCCAATGGTGGGTAAATTTTGTCCTGCATGAGCAGTTTTGGCAACAGAGATAATACGCCCCTTGGCATGTCCAAATTTCTGATAAGGATACGCTACATAGCGAAGCAATACTTCATCATCCGTCTTAACAAAACCAATAGCACGACTCGGTACATACATCACTGCAATCAAATAGCTGTCATTAGGTAGGATGCTTACAAGTGACTGACTACTATCCACAAATTGCCCCACATCGGCATGAGCGACACTTGCCACACCATCTACTTGGGCTTTGATAATCAAAGTATCGTTGGCTTGGTTTTGGATGCTATCGCTTTTGTTGTCAGACAATGTGCGTTCATATTGTAGAAGTGTTGTTCTATGTTCATGTTCTAGACGGGATAAGGCGATGGTTTGCTCTTTGATTTGCTTAGCAATCATCTCCTTTTCTCGCTCAAGGGCGGTCAGACTATTTAACTGTGTATTGTATGCCATTGTTTGTGATTCTAGTTCTTGCTTAGATACAGCCTCACTTTGCATAGCAAATTCATATCGTGTTAAAGTCTCTTTGGCAATGGCAACTTGATGGGTTTGTAGCTCTATTTGAGCTTGTAGTTTATCCATGTCTACTTGTAGACGCTCTATAGTATTTGCAATATTTCTTTTTTCGGCAGCTTGAGCTTGCTTGGTGCGAGTGATTTCATGTTCTATCAGCTGTCTTTTAAAGGTGAGCTCTTTATCTATAATACTTTGTACATTACCTGCATCGGTATGACGAGTAGTAGAGATTTTATATAGCATATCTCCTGCCTTAACCGCCTGACCTTCTGATACATATTTTTCTATAATAACTCCTGCTGTTGTGGTATAGACTTGCACCAATCCTTTGTCAGGAATCAGCTGACCTTTGACTGTGCTGCGTTTGGTGTACTCGCCCCATACCAAAAATATCATTAGTACAAGCCCTGCCATAAACGCACAAAACGTCAAAAAAGCAAAGCTAATCGGCGTTACTATCACAACCTTACCCGCCCAATCTATTTTTTGGGCGGATAGGGCTTCAGGGCGGAATAGACTAGACATAAGTAATCAATCACTGTAGTTATTGTCTGATTTGTCTTGATTATCATATTTTTTTATACAGCCAGTGATAGATATTATTATCATGATGGCTTCATAGTGTTCATACATGTATTTACCTACTGGTCAATTTGTGCGTTCTCTGATATACATTATACCCATACCAACCATTATCCCATATATAAACCAATACAAATAAGAGTCAAAATTGGTAATTTTTTGCAAAATCAAAATAGTCACACCTGGACCTACTATACCAATAATTAGCCTTAAGCCATAACTTTTTATCTGCATATAAAACTCTTTTTTTAATTATGGTAAAATTATTCCCATCTGACGATTTACTTCTTGGGTTTTTTGGTACATTTGCATGGCTTCTTTGATAATAGGGCTATTCTCTATATCATTGCCTATGTATGTTCCGCCAATCGCTAAAACTGCTGTGCCTACTGGGCCAAGCCCAAGTCGCATCGCTATAGCAGTGCCTGTTGCTGCACCAATAACTTAAAATTTTTGGTTTCGCTATTGCGGAGCCACAACCATTACCATATTCTGTTATCAATACAGATAAAATAAAAGAATTTAAATCTGACATTTCTAAAGTAATAATTGTCATCTTTTTGTCTATAATATTAATCCGTGTGATAGCTGCCGATTTTAATTTCTTGATTTATGCTTAATTTAAAATATTCTAAAAAAATTAGCGAGATTGCGACTTAGTCTTAATCATTTTTTTTGATATCTTAGAAGAAATAATCATTATAAATATAAACAATAACCATGAACTTGTATTTGATAAATCAAATAAATATTTAATAAACATATATATCAAGAAGCCTACTGTGAATGAAACCCATCCGCAATCACTAACAATATTTTTTAATAATTTTTTCATTTAAGGTAGTCCTCCAGAATACTCTAATTCGTAAGGTTCAGCAATTTTTCTATATTTACGATACCATTTCCAATCAAAATTTTCTACAGAATGTCCAATAACTGTACCAACTTCCATACCTTTTGTTCCACCAAGCCTTTGTCCAGCAATACCTCCTATTAGAGCGCCCCAACCAGGCGGTTTTGATAAATCTGTTTTTGGTAATCCCAAAGACTGATTACCGCTATCCCCATAATTATTCCCAGACTGATCTGTTGCACCACCAGAGACCATCTTGATTTGTTCAATACTTAATTCAAACATAAAGTTGCTCCTATTAACAAAGGTAAATTAAGTATTAAATTAATAATATTAATTTACTTTATTTTTTAAAATAACTAATTTTATTTAAAGATAAAATCAAGATGCAAAACAATAAATACTGTGCAAAAAAATTAATGAATATAGGTATGCTTATATTTTGCAAAAATATACAATAAATCACATACATACAAATACAAGAAATAATAGCTGATATAAAAATATTTTTAAAAGAATAATTTCTGAAATTCATAGCATTTCCTGAATTAAAAAATTATGACCACAGCTATGGTTTTTTATACCAAAATATTAAATGATTAGTCATTATGAAATAGCCCATTTTGCAACTGCCTATCTACAGAATTTTTATAATTTTCACCCAACTGATGATAGTCAATATTTACTATTTTATGCCCCACATAAGCCCCTACCAAACCCAAAGCTGGAGACGCCCAAGGTGCAGCTGGTCCAGTATAAGCTCCAGCAATAGTTCCAACTGCCCCTCCTATACCCTGACCCCAAGAAAAGTTGCTATTTGTTTTATTGCTACCACTATCCCCATAATTGTTCCCTGAACTATCCGACCCACCACCAGAGACCATCTTAATTTGTTCAATGCTTAGTTCAAACATAATAAACTCCTGTGAATAAAAAACAACTTAAAGTACCAATTCAATAATATCCAACTCAGCCATTTTGGCTATTGCCAACCTAACATCATTGGATATACTGTTATCGGTTACCTGCAAAAGATTGCACAAACTAATTGGCTCATATTGCATAATTTGCTTAAGTAAATATTGACTATCGTCATTGATATTAATCTTTAAGCCATTGGCAATGACATAGCCTTTTTCAAGTGTTCTGCCATCTACAATGTTAGAGATAATTAACGCATCATCAGGAATGTCATTTGCGTCAGCATTGGCATTACCAAACAACTGCATATTAAAAGCACTGTCGCTGCGATAGTTCGCCATATGTTCTTGCATGAATTTATCATAAACCACAGGGTCTGTCATGATGGCAGACAATTCATTGCAAGCTTGTATAATATTATCTTTGTCACTTTCCCAGTCAGACAAATTGTATCTTAAGGGTAGGATGTTTGGTGTTTGCTTGACTAGCCACTGCATATAGTCATAGCCTGTTGGGGCAAATGTTCCTATCGCTAAATGGAATGTCTTGCAACCCATTGGAACAGGATTGTGCCACCACCCACGTGGGATATATAGCACATCACCAGCTTCCAATACAATCTCCATATCAGGTATAGTTGGCTCTGGTACATCCACATCTTTGGACTGTTGCATATATAACGGGCTCTCAAAATTGGGTTTGTATAACGCCCAGTATTTTTTGCCCATCAGTTGCACTGCAAACACATCGCGAGTATCCCAATGGCTTTTAAAAGAAGCATCACTACCAAACGCCAAGTAGCCACTTACAACGGTTGGCGCTTGTACAAAATGGGAAATTTGTTTTGCCAAACCGTCTACAAAAGGTTCATTGTTAATGCGATTATAAACAATGGTTGCACCATGCTTCATATGATGATAAATGGCAGATTTAATAAAACGATAGCGAGTACGCCCCATGTCATCAAAGCTTTCTACATACTCAGAAATGGGTACGATTTCACCCTTTCTAAGGCGAAAAAGCTCATCTGTGGGATTGGCTCGCTGATATAATTCGTTGATTTGCTTCCAAGTAATATTCAAATCTTTGACTGCGCCCTTGAATACTTTGGGTGCTTGGTATAGCACTTGCTGCCTAAAATCTTGAGATGACATACCAAGATCTATGTGCATATAATACATCACTATTAAATTAAATTAAAACATTTTATAAAAATTCTTATCATTATATTCAAATAAAGGCAATTTGACAACACGGAATAACAAAAGCCCTAGATAAGGGGATAAAAATTGGGATTTTGGGCGTTGATTTTCTAGTTACCCCTACAAGTTTTGTATTTGCTAAAATTTTTGATTTATCATATTGCAGATAAAGAAAAACCCACCATAAGGCGGGCTTTTCGCTTAATACTAGGGGGTAGGCGTAAGCCCTCAATAGACCCTAGCAAACATTCTTATTGAAATTCTTACTCATATCTGTATTATTTAGAAAATAACATAAACCAATGCCAACCATTTTCATAAAGATAAAATGAAGCCACAATACACCCCATACATACTAAACACATATAAGCTCTAAAATTGTGGTTTTCAAAATTAAACATTTTTTCTATGGATGTGCAGGTGGTATAAAAAATCAAGCCAAATACAACAGCTGAAATTAAAATAAAAACCGTTTGATTCATTATATTTTTATCTGATTTGAATTGGATTTATTGGTAGTTTGTGCCAGCTTTGTCTTGAGATATTTTTACAGCCGCTTGGGTAAAACCATTAATACTACCTGCTAGAGCACCAGTACCCATTGCTGCTCTCACAGAATTTGTGGAGATGTCAGACATGATTTTTTTTTGCTCCTGTTACGGCAATATTTGCCCCCTAGCAACTGCACCAAACCTGTACCCATTACTACACCTTCAACAACAGCTCCTGCTCCACCACTTACCATACCAATCTCACTTAAAGATAATTCGCGCATCAATCTTCCTTTTCTTGAATTAAAGGAATAATTATATGAGAGAAATTTAAGGTAGTCAAGCCTACTACACCCCCATAACTTGCCTAAAATAATGTCTTACCATCGGATTTTTGTAGGCGGTGTTACCTACCGTATCTTTATCAAAAATTGACTGCATAACAGGGTTAATCAGTTTTTGAACTTCATCAATAATCCGAGTTTGTTCATCTTGGGGTAACCTCTCAAAATAAGCGATGAATTCAGCGTTTTCAGCTTCTTGGCGTTGTTTTTCTGCTTGCTCTGCTAGTTTGGCTTTTTTCACGCTCCGCTTGCTCCTTGCGTGCTAGGCGTTCATTTTCGGCTTTTTGCAACTGCTCATAATGTTCATCAAGCCCCCAACGGTCGGCAATGGCTTTTTGCTCAATGTTTTTTCTATGAAAATCGTTCACTAATTCGCCCTTACTCTCCAAATGGACGATATAGTCAGCGACTTTTTGGTGGACGATAGCAAGTTCTTTGTCGGTCAAACCATGTAAAATGCTTGGGATGTTGGGGTCTTTATCTTTGCTTTCAATTTGTGCTTGATTGGGTCTTTTATCTTTGATTTTTACGATTAAGTGTGTGATTGTTTTGCCTAGTTTTTGTTGTTCAAGGGTTAATTCAAATTCGCCTTGTTTATTTACCCCTTAATCGCAGGTTCAATAACCCATCTTTTAAATTCAGCGATTTTTTCATACTTATCTACCAAACCAAAAAAATGCCGCCAATCGTCCACGCTTTTTTTGCAAGTACCAACTTTTGCCCACTTACAAGCCATTTCATACATTCGCTTCATGGGTGTAATATTCATGTCTATGGTTTTATCGTAAGGATAAGCTGTGTAATCAATCTCACTATTATCAATCAAATACATCACATCATCGCTAAATCGAAAATAGACAAATGACCCCTCTTCGCTGTAACCTACTCTATCCACTAGTTTGATATGGAGTTTCATTTTAGCATAATTGCCGTGCTTTGGCTTAGTGCCAATAATCACATTTGAATGGTATCTGTCAGAATTTAGGGCTATATCTGTTCGTTGTTCCTGCGCTAGCCGTGAAGTAGCATTGAAGTCATAGTAAGCATCACACCGTTTTATCACACTTAAAGATTTATCTACTTTTTCAGTAAAAAGACGCTCCATGATTAGCCCTAAAAAATAAAATTTGGTTCATTTTAACACTACTTTTTTTATAGTGTAAATCTCTTTTTATGTAGTTCTACATTTGAAGTGGTAGACTTCTACACTTTTAGGCTCTGTATCCATTGCTACATAAGGCTTTGAGGTGTCCGACAATATTACAATATTATTTATACAATTAAACAATACCGAAATTCTTCTTTTTTTAAAAAATTAAAAATTTTCAAATTTAAACTAAAATCCTCTTTCTTTTGTCTTTTCAACAGATCGCCATAGTAAAATTAACAAAAGATATAAAGGGAAATCATACTTTAAGCACCCTTTAGGTACTTAAAAGCCTGTAAGGGGAAATTCCCCCAAACCCCCAGTTAAAAGACAAAAGAAAAAAGTAACGCATTGCACGCACATTACACTAAAATTTTAAAATATGACAATAGGCGTGCATTGTCATTACTTTTGCAATATTGGAATTTTTAACAATGAAATCGCCCAAACGCACCAAAGAAGTCAAAATCAGATTGACCGACCAAGAACATCAGATTTTACTGGACAAAAAAATAGGGGCAGAGCTTGCAACTTGGATTAGAAATACTTGCTTAGAAACCAAAACCCCAAAGAAAAAGCCAATTAAAACAGCAGACCCTGAACTACTTCGGCAACTGGCTAAAATTGGGGGTAATCTTAACCAAATCGTACGCATTGCCAACACCGAGCAAGCAAGAGGCGATATTATCAACCTTTTGAGATTAACCGCAGAATTAGCCACCATTAGGGAACAACTGGACAAACTTTTGGAGCATAACCAGTGATTGTTAAGTTTTTACCTAACAAAGGGAACGGAACTTGTTTGGCAACCATGAACTATTTGTTAGGTAAACATGGCAACAGAGAACATGCCAAAGTACTGCAAGGCGACCCTAAGCTAACACAGCAATTAGCCGACAGCCTGAACTTTAAGCACAAATATACCGTAGGCGTACTATCGTTTGAAGAAAAAGACCTAGAAGACAAAACCAAAAAAGAAATCATGGCGGACTTTGAAAAAGCCCTTTTGTGTGGTCTAGAACAAGACCAATATAATATCTGTTGGGTTGAGCATAAAGACAAAGGGCGTTTAGAGCTTAATTTTGTCATTCCAAAGATTGAATTGACCACAGGTAAGGCATTAAACCCTTATTTTGACAGTGTGGACAGAAAGCGGGTAAACGCATTCAAAGACCATACCAATGTCAAATATGATTTGACTGACCCTAACGACCCAGCCAATCGCCAACCACTAACGACCAATACAACCTACCCAAAGACAAAAAGGCGTTACAGAAAGCGATTACAGGCTATCTGATGAACGAAATGGGACAAGGTAGGGTAATAAGACCGTCAAGGCGTTTTAAGCGCCATACAGAGCGATTTAGGGCTATCTGTGGCGAGAATTACCCCTAACTCAATCAGTATCAAAGACCCAACCAACGAAAATGGGCGAAATATCCGCCCAAAAGGGGAAATTTATGCAGACAATTTCAGATTTAGCCAAGACTATTCAGCAGAAAACGAGCGAGCCAAAACTACCGAACAAATCGTACAAAACGAATTGACGACACTAGAACAATCCTTACAGCAGAAATTGAGAGAAAGCGAGCGTTTAATATCAAACTCTATCAGCGATCACCAAACGAACCTACAACTGTTGGCGATAATCTTAGTCATGGGATTGACCGCCCT
>NZ_KV796830.1:0-1251 GCF_001809255.1 Moraxella sp. HMSC061H09 | reverse complement strand
CAACCCCCAAACAAAACCCCCCTTTGCTTCTGCAAAGAGGGGTTTAAAATAAGGTGCTGACGATGACCTACTCTCACATGGGCGAACCACACTACCATCGGCGCTAAGACGTTTCACTTCTGAGTTCGGGAAGGGATCAGGTGGTTCCATCTTGCTATTGTCGTCAGCGTAAAAGGATTAACAACGCTGTATGAGTCTGTTTATTACCAAATCAAGATTAAGGTTCATCTTACATATTACCAATCAACACAGTCAGTGGTAAACCACTTGGGTGTTGTATGGTCAAGCCAAACGAGCAATTAGTATTGGTTAGCTACATGTATCACTACACTTCCACACCCAACCTATCAACGTCGTCGTCTACAACGGCTCTTTAGGGAAATCTTATCTTAAGGTGGGCTTCCCGCTTAGATGCTTTCAGCGGTTATCCCATCCGAACATAGCTACTCGGCAATGCCACTGGCGTGACAACCGAAACACCAGAGGTTCGTCCACTCTGGTCCTCTCGTACTAGGAGCAGATCCTCTCAAATTTCCAACGCCCACGGTAGATAGGGACCGAACTGTCTCACGACGTTCTAAACCCAGCTCGCGTACCTCTTTAAATGGCGAACAGCCATACCCTTGGGACCTGCTTCAGCCCCAGGATGAGATGAGCCGACATCGAGGTGCCAAACACCGCCGTCGATATGAACTCTTGGGCGGTATCAGCCTGTTATCCCCAGAGTACCTTTTATCCGTTGAGCGATGGCCCTTCCATACAGAACCACCGGATCACTAAGACCTACTTTCGTACCTGCTCGACTTGTGGGTCTCGCAGTTAAGCGCGCTTTTGCCTTTATACTCTTTGAACGATTTCCGACCGTTCTGAGCGCACCTTCGTACTCCTCCGTTACTCTTTAGGAGGAGACCGCCCCAGTCAAACTACCCACCATACATTGTCCTTGGATTTGTTGATCCTAAGTTAGAACCCCAACATAACCAGGGTGGTATTTCAAGGTTGGCTCCACAAATACTGGCGTATCTGCTTCAAAGCCTCCCACCTATCCTACACAAGTTAGGTCAAAGTTCAATGTAAAGCTGTAGTAAAGGTTCACGGGGTCTTTCCGTCTAGCCGCGGGTACACAGCATCTTCACTGCGATTTCGATTTCACTGAGTCTCTGCTGGAGACAGCGCTGCCATCATTATGCCATTCGTGCAGGTCGGAACTTACCCGACAAGGAATTTCGCTACCTTAGGACCGTTATAGTT
>NZ_KV796829.1:0-485 GCF_001809255.1 Moraxella sp. HMSC061H09 | reverse complement strand
TTTTTCGGATTTAGAATAACACTTTGACTTTCTTGTAAATCTTGCTATGAAATGCCTAATGAGACTATTATAGCCCTCTATGGTAAAAGTTTGAGCTTTGCTTGTTATATGTTTTGGCTTTAAAATGACTTGACGATAAGATTTCCAGTAGTCACTAAAAAACAGTTGAATGTTATGGGTATTTAACTGCTGATAAAGTCGTTTAAAGGTGTTAGTGTCTGTTTTACCACAGACAAAGCCTAAGATTTGTTTACTGTTTGTATCAATGGCTTGTTTTTTAATGCCATTACTTTTTTGGTTGCTTCGTTGCTTCACAGAAAAATAGTGATGGCAACCTTTGCATTTGTATCGTTGTTTGCCATTGCCCAAGCCTGCTTTTACAAATGACATTTTGGGCAATTATTAAATGTTTCGTTCACAAGTTTCTTTGTGCTATGGTAAAGTATTGAGCTATTTTAACTTGGGTATTGTTTTTTAACAATACC
>NZ_KV796828.1:0-476 GCF_001809255.1 Moraxella sp. HMSC061H09 | reverse complement strand
CCATAAATAATCGATCAAATAGTTCGCATTTAAACAAGGTGCAAAATGGCGAGAGAAGACCTGCAACCAATCAGGAGTACTCTTTCATCAAGCAATTTTCGGGAAACTAACTTATGTCAGAAGATTATGATCCTTATCTAGATTTATGTTTGGATATATTATCTGAAAAAAAATATGAAAATATTATTTATACAATGATAAGTATGAATAATAAACAATGGATTAGGATGAATAATATTCAGGAGCTGTCGTCATTTCCCAATAATATATATTTTTTATATGATACACTACCAAATCTAGGTGATTTAATCTTTATATTTATCAATATGGAAACACTTGAAATAAATACCGCTATTTATTATATGGATAATAAAGCACGTAGGTTGGTTTGAGCCTGCAAAAACCCAACAATTGATTTAAAACCCATACTTTATAGGTGGTGAGCTGGTATGGACAAGAAATGATGTTACGCTTGA
>NZ_KV796827.1:0-7048 GCF_001809255.1 Moraxella sp. HMSC061H09 | reverse complement strand
AGGGCGGTCAATCCCATGACTAAGATTATCGCTTAGGTTATTTAGTTCTCGGCTGCTGTGCTTTCTAGAATGTCGCTCCTAAAAGTGTTTGTCCATCCTTAAATATATAGCGCTGTTGCTACGCTTATAAAGCGGCAAGTTACTATCGATTTTCTTATATACGTAGTCTAACTTTGGTGTAAACCCTTGCCAATTAAATTTCTTGTTTCCTAGGTTAGCGTTAAATTGATACTCATCGTCCTTACGTTTCTTGCCATAAAAGAAATTATTTCCTTTGAAGTCTCGTTGTGCGTAACGAATACTGCTTCTTAAGTTAATTTTCTCTCCAGAGAATGCCATACCGCCGCGTATGCCTTGACGGTCTGATGATTCGGATGGGTCAGCTAAGTTATCGCGCATAAAGTCCGCACCTCCGTAAACTAGCCATTTTGGTTTTGGTTGGTAGAGTAGTATCCATGCTGTGCTATTAGCATTGCCGTTATAGTAAATTGCGGAGTCTTCGTCTTCATATCGTTTTTGTAAGTGCGCTAAACTGCCAGAAATTTGCCACTGGTTTGATATTTTTCGACTGTATTCTAGTGTCGCAGCATAGTTTTGGTTATATCGACTTCCGCCTAGTAAATTTTGCTCAGCTGTTGTTATGAGACCCCATGATTGTTTGATGTCTTTGTAGCGATAGCCTAAATTCGCTTGCAGTGTCAGCTCATTATAATCGTTGTTATCCCAATAGTTCACGCCCCCTAAATTTAAATCTTTATAAATATAGTGATTGCCCTTAATATTTTGCTCTTGTGCAGCACCGATGTTATAGCTTATACCATGTGCGTCTTGCGGTAATGAGTCATTGCTACGAATAAAAGTAGCTTCGCCAATCACCAATTCTTTTAAGTTAGATGCTTGGTTGATGTTATCAGTGGATTCATAACTAAAGTTTAAGGTAGGTTGCCATTTTTGAGATTTTTTTATATTTCCTAAAATCTGGCTTACTAGCCTTTGTAACCCTGGTGCGAGATAGGGCTCAGCTGCTTCAAGTTGAACTTTTGCTTCAGCATAACGCTTATCTTCATATAGCATCATTGCCAAATCAAATCTTGAGTAATGTAGATCTTGTTGATCCTTTAAGATCTGCTGATATAAAGCAATGGCTTCTTTTTGGCGACCCTGATGCCGATACAGTGCCCCCAGTCCATAATTATATAAAATTGAATCAAAGTTAGTTGTTGTACGATATTGAGCTAATAGCTTTTCTAACTTTTGCCAATCTTTAGTGATAATGGCGAAATTGATACTTTCCTCTAGACTACTACCTTCTGGTAGTGGTGCAGCACTTGGTGTATTAATGCTAGGTTGGTTTAGTAATAATTCTGGTTGTATTTGCGGAGTCTTTTCAAAAAAAACGGTTTGGGTTGGTGGTGATTCTTGAGCGATAGCTGGGGCAGATAGTGCAATACAACATGCTATATAGAGCTTTTTTTCATTAACTTTTACCGATATGACAAAAAAACCGTTCGAAATATATAATGAATACTTCAAACGGTTTAATTTATACATTTATATAAGGATAAGCTTTTTATTATTTAGAGATTTCACCACGAGTACCGCCAAAACCAATGGTATCTTTGCCATCGAATATAACCTTACCTGCAATCTCTTCAGCCTTTTTGCCATAGAAGTCTAACAAGTAATTTCCTTTTTGATAACCTTGTTGAGCTGTTGAAGAAATACCAGTTCCTGAGATCGTCCCTTGCTTTAAGTTAACAGTATCACCTAAGCCAGTAATAGAACCAGAACCAGTCCTGTTGGTAAAGTTAACATTATAAGACAAAGTGCCTTCTCTAATTTCTTCAGAAGATGTGTAGGTATTCCAATCGAAAGAGTATTGATAAGTACCATTAAACGCTTTGCCTGTATAGGTAGCATTTCCTAGTGTTGGAATAGCTTCAGACGCAGTCTTCAACCCCTTAACGGTGATGGAGGTATCTCTATTATCATTAAAGATAGCACCAGACTGATTGTTATAGCTTATATTGCCAGAGTAATTACCTAAAACAATGGAGTAAGGTTGGTTATAAACCACAGTTTGAATTCTAGATTCTCTTGTTAGTGCGTTTGAGATAGACCTAGAAGATACGCTAGTTGAGGCTGTAATAGCACCAATTTTTTGTAAGCGTTCTTTCTCAGCTTTTTCAGCATTGTCATCAATGATAATATCCAGCGCAGTTTGTGCCACTTTAGCATCAGCTTCTTTATTGGCTTCAGCATAATCAGCAGCTTGTGCAGCGCTTAAGCCTGCTTTTAGCTTTATCGAGTAAGGCTAGACGATTGGCTTCGATTTTTTGAGCCGCCGACTGATCTGTTAACGGTGCTGTGTTTGGAGATATTTTTGTATGATTACCACCGCTACTACATGCAGCGATGCTTACTGCTAAAACAGTAAGCGCACTCACTTTCGATAGATAAGCTAAAGACATTTAAATCCTTCCAATAAGTATATGTTTGTATATCTATCTTACCATATTGTTTCTATTTTGCATAGCATTAAAACAAATAAGCTGATTTCTGCCGTGCAGAATCTTAGTTTGGTAGAAGTCCGCCTGATACAGCTTGCTATCATAGATGCACGAGAAACAGGTTTGGGTCTTAGTGCCGAAAAACCTTTAACTATTGGTGCTGAACGCTATGCCAAAGCATTCAATGTAAATAAAAAAATGCCTACGAAATGCTTAAAGAAGCCGAGGATACGCTATTTAACCGTCGTTTTAGTTTCATTGATAGCGATGGTAAAATGGTAAAAAGCCGCTGGGTGCAACAAGTGAAATATTTTGATGGGGCAGTGGATTTTTTCACCCAATACCTACTAAGCAATACGGTCAAATTTAAAAGCGTGTATAGCGTGCGATTGTATGAATTGCTTGTTCAGTGGAAAAATGCCGACCTACGAAAAATACCAATGCTTGAATTAGATAAATTAAGGGGTCAGTTGGGAATAGATACAAATCAATATCAGATGATAGCTGACTTTAAAAAGCGTGTGCTAGATAAAGCAATTAGCGAAATCAACGAACACAGCGATTTAGTCGTTAGTTATGAGCAGGTCAAAGAAGGCCGTGTCATTAGTGGTTTTCGTTTTAAAATAAGAGTTAAGCAAGTAGAAAAAGACCAAGATAAACCCATCAAAATGACCAATAAGCAACGAGCGTTTTTTGCCGTGCGTTTGGCTCATCATCCTGAATTACAAGAATTGGCACAGGTTGGCAAGTCAATGGAAGAATATATCGGAGATATTTTTGAACAACTTGAAACACCTAAAGGTCAAGAATTTTACAAAAAATATTTGTTTGAAGTGGGTTTTAAGTAGTCATCACTTTGACTTTAAACCTACAACCCAGTATTAAGCGAAAAGCCTGCTATTTTGGTAGGCTTTTCTATTTTACCAACATCGCACCCACTAAGCACAAGACAGCGCATAAAATAGCCGCCAATGCAATTTTCTTACCCTTTGGCGTACTTATCAACTTGCTAGATGCAAGTATTGACAAGGTGTTGAACAATAGCCACAAATTCCATCGGTAACGCTCCAAATTATCCTTGAGAATTTTCTCAACACGGCTGGTATGCTCGGCTATCTGCTTGCGCATATCATCAAGCAACTGCCTTTTGACTTCAACATCTTGACCAGTGTTCAATGCCTTGGCAATTTGGTTAATGTTCACGCCTAGGCGGTACAGCTCATAGTTGCTTCGTCTTAGGTTTTCCATTTCAAATCCTAGCAACTCATACTTGCCGTATAGGTTGCTTCTCACCAAGCACCACGGGTAGTGCTGGATAGAGCTATCGGTCGATTGTGCAATTTTTTCTAAATTATCATAATCAGCCTGAAGCACGCTAAACTGTATGCGTTTGGTGTCTTTTGAGTTGGTCGATGGCTCGTCTAATTGCTCTTGTTTAACCCTATCAATGACGGTGGCACCATTCATTTTTTCATCAACCAAGTGCAAAAGTGCCTTGGTTCGGCTCTTTGAGCCAAGAATTTTTTGTGCGTATCCGTACAAAAAATCATGCTGTTCTTGGGTTAAGCCAAGCAGTCTAAATTCCTTGCCAGTAGTCATATAAAGTCCGAAATAGTGGAAATTACAGCGGCAGCTGGTCGCCAGTTGCGACACTATAATCATGCCAGTGCCATGATTATAGCACAAAATTGGCTAATTTTGTCGGCGGTAGCCTATCCTGCAATCAAAAATCAAAGACAAATCCGCTCGTTTTATCTCACCCTACCGATCCAAATGGGGCTAAGAAGTTAGTTTGTGGCAATAATGGTCAATTTTGGTCAAATTAAGTCAATTTAAGGTGTTAGAAGTTAAAAAATGGGCAAAAAATTACTAACTACTGCTGCATTCGTCGAATTATCAACTTGCGGTCTGATGAAAATTACAATCACACTTTTGCAGAAATCGCTGTCGAAATTCATAATGAATTTGGCATTGAAGTATCGATGGATGCCATAAGAAAGGCTTACTATAAACACAAAGACACCTTACCAGCACAGCCAGCACAAGTTAAGCCAAAATCAAAATTAGCTGAATTAGTTGAGTGCCGAAAAGCTGAAAAATCAGCACCGCAAACCACATCCCAACCATCACCTACACCAAAGCTGCCTTTGCTGGTGAAGATGTCAATGTGGCTGCTGGTGTGGCCGAAATGTCCGTAAAATGGAATGCTAATAATGAAATTCTCTTGGAGGTGGAAAGGGATATGGCTTGGGGGCTTGCAAATGGTGACAGGGATTTATATTTCAAGTTACTGAGTACTGGGTATAGGCTGGAAATAGTTGCAAATAGCTTAGTTGATCTGCATAATCAGTACAATGATATAACCATTATGAACTTATCAATGGGTGTTAGTGGAGCGACGATTATTATTAACAATAAGAATGGTAAGGTTTTTAGGTCTGTGCATCCCAATATTAATATTTCCAATAAAGCAAGTGTTATTTCTAGACCAAAAGCAAACATCGGATTTGGCTCTGTCCTTGGTAAAAATTCAGCCAGTGATATTGATAAAGCTATTGAAGGTGCTTCATTTGGTTTTCAGGGATGCTATACTATTTGTGTTGGCAAGGCAAGAACAAGAGACGGCGATATTATTTACACTTATGGACTAGGAATACCAGAATTATCATCACAATCAAAGAATGTAAATATTGAAGCAGAAGCATCTACGATGAAGTTTACAGGCATTATTTTGACACAAGAAGAGCTGAAAAAGCTCATAAATATCCAGTAGTGAAATGAAAATAAGAAAATTGAGTCCAGCAGAATGCTTTACCTTGTTGTTTATGGTTATTTTCACATATCTACTGGTTGATGATTGGTTGTTACACCCTATTAATTCTGAAAAAAAACCAATAAATCTGCACGATGTAAAACCCATTATTGATCGACAGATGACAGTAGTTACAGTGGGACTGCAGGGATTTGTGAGTGAGGAAAAATCTTACGAGCCAGTTTCAGGCTGGGTGTCTTACAAGCAAAGATATAGGTATACAGATTATAATGTTAAGCAGCTACTTGTCAATGCGACAGATATAAAGCAGAACAGCTCTTCGATACATAATACAAAAGCAAATAACGAGAATGTTTTGATTTCGTATTGTGATTACAATATATACACTAAAGCCCTTGTTGAAAATCTTGACGATAAAGTGATAGATATCTGGGTAATATACCAAGAGCGTGGAGAGTGTATGAAATAATACCCTATTGGTGCTGTCGTTGGTGAGATGTGGGGTGATTATCAAGTAGATGACCCAAACACCCTAACCCAAGCACAAAAAGACAAACTCATCAATCAAGCCAAACTGATTGCAGGCATCACCGCTGCCTTTGCTGGTGAAGATGTCAATGTGGCTGCTGGTGTGGCAGCGGAGGCGGGGAGGTGGAATGCGACTTATAAGAATAAAGTGCGTAGCATTGCTAGTCTTAGAAGAGAATTTAGCGATAATGACAAGCTGTTGGTTAGCAAAATAGAAAGTGGTGAAATTCCATTTAAGAAAAATGTCGCAGATTATTTATTTCTTATCAATACTGATGAAAATCTGGTTCTACATGTGAAATTTAAAGAACCAATTCGTGTTAAGTTAACCAGAGCGAATGAACCATGGAAAAATAATAAAAGCGTGCCAGGAGAAGAAACACACTCTGCTACAACAATGGTAAGGAATGCAGAATGGGCAGTTTTAGGAAATGTAACTTTAAGTCGACCTATTGGTACTGAAGAATACCGTATTGTACCAGATGAATATGATTTTGATATAAAATCATGGCGTGAATATCCTATTAGAAATATAGCAACGATATTAGGTCGCCCTGGCAATGGCAAGAAATTTAAAATTATACCAGTCGGAAAGGTTATTCTGAGGAAGTAACATGAAGTTAAAAATTATTTATGTAATCATATCGATATTTCTTGCACTGATTGTTTTCTATGAATTTGCAGATAGAAAAATTGGCAACTACACTATCACAAAATCTGCTAGTCAGATACCTGTTTTTAACTATGTTTTAAGCGGGTACGATAGAAACAATTACTACATGGCAGAAGATTTTGTTAATGACTACACTGTCGACGATGGTTATTTATACTATACATATATATCAGGTGGATCTGGAGCGAGCGGCTGGTGTTACCTTGATGACAAACTGATTTTATCAAGAATAAATCTAAAAGAGAATATCATTGAAAAAGATATTGATACTATTAAATATGAATACATGTATAAAAAAATAAGCCAGATTCATGACAGGGATAAAAAATGGTTAACAGAATTAAATAATAAATGTATAAAATGATATTTGGTACAAATTTTAAAAATGCAAGCTAAAATGAAACACGATAATGGAAAGATAGTAGTGATATTTGTCAATACAATCATAAGACAAGCAAGACTTTGATGTCAAAATAACTTTGGCTGAATAAAGGCTAAGCATTGCAGGATGAACTGAATCCACCTTATGCTACTGTCTATCTGCCAAAGCGGCAGGAAATCGTT
>NZ_KV796826.1:0-4449 GCF_001809255.1 Moraxella sp. HMSC061H09 | reverse complement strand
TCTTGGGCGTTGATGGGGATGCCTTGGTTGATGAGGTATTTCACTGATAAGCTAGTCTTGTAACTGTCAGAACTAGGACTTAGTAAAATTTGATGAAGCCAGTTCCATTTTGAGCTTTCTGAAATATCAAAAATACAATGATTTTCTTTGAATTTATCAAATAAAATTAAAGCATCTTCAATCATACCCTTTTTCAAGAACGATAAAATTTCAGCACCCTGAAATTCAATATCTTTATCATAATTCATTATCTAATACCTCTTTTGCGTTTAAATTCATTGATATCATTGATGATGTCTTGTAAATCACCATTGCCAGGTTTCTCATTGCGATGACCCATATTATCCGATGCGTTTTCAAGTCTGAAATAATCAGGACGAGAATTAATAAAGTCATTAAATTGAGTTTGGGTTAGACCTGTTTGCTCTGCAACTAACACTAATCATCTGTATTTATTAAAAATATACAGCCTACGAGTATATCAAACTTAATTGTGCTCAAAATGGAATACTAAGTTAGATTCATCAAAGTCAATCAATCCCATGGATTTCAAAAATTCTTTTTCATCAAGCTGTCCATTTTCCAAAAAACAAGATTTGCTGACAAATAGGCAATCAATCCAATCTTCATTTGGGATTAGCTTGCGAAGCTCATTAACAATATCCATTTCCAATTTGTTGTTAAAATTTTTATTTAATAAATCATTAACCAACGAGATAATATATTTATTTCTCTTATACTCATCAGAAAGTTCGTATTCTTCTATTTTTTGGAAAAATTTTTCATAATCTAGTCCATTTTCTTTTGTGCAATAGTCGTTAGTCCAGAAGATATAGTTACCCCATTTTGGGTCTGGCAATATGTCATCCAATTCAAGCATAATATCATTCTCTCTGTCTTCTGAACTTTCAGCATTTAACAATTCTTGTATTAAAGACTTTGCTTTGATGATTTTTTCTGCATTTAGATTACTCATTTTTTACCTCTCTTACTTGTTTTATCAGCATGATCTTTGGGAGTTCTGATAATAATATTATCAAGATTGTAAGTGGCAATGACAGGACGGTGGTCGCTCCATCTTTGGGTTATCGAAATGATATTAATTAACTGAACGCTTACTTTGCTTCATATAAAGCCAGCTCTTCAGATATTTTTGAATATAATTCAATATCATTAAACTCGTATTCTTCTTTTTCACTATCTAGATTATATAAATCAACTATATAAAATATTGATGATAAAAACAAATTTAGTCTCTCATCATCAATATTTGCCAACCCCAAATCTCTCTCTATTCTCCATAGTTCAATATAGGCATCAACAAAACAATTTGTGTTAATTCTTTCATTCAAATACGCTTTGGTAAAATTAAGCAATAACACACTCATCTTAACACTCCATTCTTGAAAAAATTCTCGTATCTTATAAGATTACGAAAAAAATAACAGATATTACAAATACAATAATAATACCCAATAATATATTTTTTCGCTTATCTTGATTTTTAATAAATTTTTTAGTTTCTTGGGGTATGTTTAATATCGTATTTAATTTTAAAGTTATATGGGTCATGAATTAATTTGTAATTTTCATTTCTTACAAGCCATGTCTATCAAAATTATTTTCTAATATTTTCTTGGTGTTGCTATTATAGTACCAATCATTATAATCTCCAATTACCTCAAGAGTGAATTCTCCATTCTTGATATAATAATAACACAAACCCTTTCCAGGAATTTTGTTTGATGAATCCTTTGAGCACCATGAGTAGTAATCATTATTTACATCTTGAAGATGTGATAAATCGTTTGGAAATTTGCCGTGCAAGATTTTATATTGCTCTATATTTTCTAGTAAAAAATAAAATCTAATTTGTGTTTGATTTTTTGATTCTTGTTGCAATAAGATATTGTATGTTAACAAAATTATTAACAATGTAAAACTTAAAATAATGAAATTTTTAGTTTTTATTTTAATTAATTTTGCCAATATAATATATGTATAAATGATAATAATCCACATTGAGAATGCATAAAAATATGGCAGTAATTCTAATTTCATCATATTATCTATTTTGTAAATAACGGGTTTATTGTTTTATTGGTTATTCCTGAATGTTTTCCCACATCCTTTTCTGGAGGATCTTTATAGTTAGGTGCAGTCTCAGGGCGGGTTGCTATTAAGTGATTATTCAAATAGCTAGATATTTGCTGACCAAAAGTTAGGGTTAGATTAGGATTAAAGAAACTGGCTCCGAAAACTGCTCCAAAGTAGTCGGAGGGTAGATCTTCATATGAATACGCAGAATGAGGGGCTTTTATACTATCGAGTTTTTCCTGTAAATAACCACGCTTCACCGCATGGTTTATAGATTTACTAACTATTTCTTGTTGCGTAAGACCTAAATAGGAGGTGGAAGGATTTTCCATCATTTCCTTTTTATAGCTATATGCCTCACTTGCATAAAATAAGAAATGAACCATATCAATCCAACCGCTTTTTTTTGTAAGGAGAGGTGATACATACAGGGTTGTTTCACCACACTCAATTTAGTAAATACAACCTGACTTTTTTGCTGCTTGATTTGCTTGTTCTATTTTAAACAAATCTTTTATATTAATATGCAAATTTCCAATCTTTATATTTTTTAAGGATATATAGGAGTGATAGTCCTCTATATTATTAAATGCCAGTAGATTTCCAGTATTGTCTAAAATCGCATACATAATATCATTTGGAAAGTACTCAAACATACTACCTTGTGGTTCATCGCATATTTTTCCTTCGGTATAAATTATCAAGTGAATATTGTTATACTCTGTGCGGTTTATGATTGCTCCAATTACTTTTTCATTTTTTAGCGATAGGTACTCAAAAAATGTATTATCCATCTCAATGGCATAATAATCACCATTAAGCCGAGTCTCTCCTAAAAAAAAGATTTGTTTATACGAATAAACAATTATTGTAAAAATTAATGGGAATAATATAAAAAATCCTATATATTTTCTCATTTATCATCTGCTTTGTAACGGCTTTTATTATCTATGTCGGTTATGATGAGTGTGCCAGCCCCTAGGTTGAGTAAAGCGATAACAATACCCAACAGATTTAAGGATGAGGCTTAGATGTTGGGTTTTCGTACGAGAGTCCAACCTACGCGGCTAAGCTATATATGGCAACAGTAACTGCGACCAAATACAATCCAGATATTAAAGCACAATATGAACGCTTACAGCAAAATGGCAAATGTAAGATACAGGCTTTACCAAAGTCAGGTTGGTTTAGCTTAATCTTAAATTTGCTGAAATTTGATTTGACTTTGGTTTGCAGAGATGGTATTTATGCATTGACATGGTTTTGGCTTTATCAAAAAAATAAATACAAGTATCTTAGATCTCTATATTTAATTTCATTACTATCATAAGATGATACATGAAAATCCACATTATTTAAAACCCCTTTATATTTCACTGGTTCGGTAAAATTTTCCACAATTATCTTTCCATTATTTTTCTTTCTTTTTATATATATGTATGTTTCAAGAGGATATTCAGCATAAGGAACAATTAAATATGCATTCCTACTAATTATAATACCATCATAAACTCTAAAAAAAGTATCCCTACCTTGATGGTGTTGTATTATTGTTATGCAAATTTCATCACAGTAATAATAAGCTGTTTCTTTTGCTAGAAATAAGTATAATAGAAACGCAAATATTAATATAAAAATAAGTAATATAATCAAAATTCTAAATATATATCTACAAATAGTCATTTTATTAAAAATCCTCTAACTGTTTATTTTTTGCATTCTAAAGAGTTTGTATTATTTAGATTGCATTCTATTCTTTTTAAGCCTAAACTATAACCATATCTACTTCTTAGGTATTGATAATCAATTTCTCCATACCTAGGATATGTACCATAAGTGTAACCAGTTGTTTTATGTCGGATAAGACCTAATTTGCCACCAGCATGCAAAGCACCGCTAGCTTTTTGAAATTCCTCATAAGGTATACCCAATGTTGCTGCATTCATGCCAGCTAATATATTTCCACCTTCTCTTAGTGTAATATACTTTCCATCAAATAGAAATCCATGATAAGATTTTCTTTCATGATTTGGATAACTTGACTTAATATCGTATATGTTTCCTGGCAGACTGTTGTAGGCATAAAGCTCTTCAGCATAAAATCCAGCCGACCAAGCCTTGTCATTCAATCTATAGATATATTCATCTATACTCTCTCCAATATAGACTCCGCCAACAGGATTGCCTGTGTCAGGACTAATAAATGCATCCTCAAACATTGTTTCTCCAATTTTTATTGGGTTGTCAATACATTTATCATTTTGAAAATTACACTTATATATTCCTTTATCCCCATTTAAAATAACTTTTTTAACTTCATTCTTTTTGTCAATAAAAGTAGCATTATTTTGA
>NZ_KV796825.1:0-436 GCF_001809255.1 Moraxella sp. HMSC061H09 | reverse complement strand
TCTAGGCTTTCCTAAATTTACAACACCATTTACACCTTCAGCAATATATGGAATTGTTTGGTTTTTGATTGCTGCTACACCGCCATTAAGGTAGGTGTACATGCTTAATTCCATTTGGATTAGCATCTCCTTCATGCCACCATAAGAAACCATGTAATAGTCTTTGGCCATTCTTAATATAGCGTTACAAGATGCATCGGTATTTTTGCAATATCCTATATAATGTTTGTATATTTGATTAACACTTGATTCTCAATCTTGAATCTGCACATCATTTAGACCAGCATTCTTTTTATAGCTAACCTGTTTCCATTTTTGCATGATGGTGCTACAGCTAGTGGCTGGGCCTCCGCAGTATTTGATATATTCTTCTACAAACTCTTTATCTTCATCTGAGCCAAGCCCAAGAATACCTCTTGAAAGATGATTCCACCTC
>NZ_KV796824.1:0-4443 GCF_001809255.1 Moraxella sp. HMSC061H09 | reverse complement strand
AAGCGATTCATGGTGGACTGTCCTTGTTGTTTGGTATATGCGTTAAAATAATTTGGTAAGTATAAATATTTTCTGATATGATGACAACATCTTTCTATAATGTTACAAAAATATTGCTTCCTATGTCACTCATAAGTCAAGGACAGGACAAACCCATGCGTTTTATACCTTTTGCTGTAACTCTTTTATCTTTTACTGGCTTCTCCATCTTTTCTGTGGCCAAAGCTCAGATTGCACCAGACCCAACCAAAGCAAATCTTTCTGCAATAACCGATGATCGTCGTCAGGCGGCTCTTGCACATTTAGCAAGACAAGATTTGGCAGCAACAGATGACGACATGGGTGTCGATATCAATCAAACCAATATCAACCAGCCAAATTGGCAAGATGACAAGAATGGCGATTCATGTTTTTTGGTTGATGAGATTGACTTTGTGATTGAGGGTGGAGAAGATAAACATATTCTGGGTATGACGCCGAGCAATTTACGCAGCTTCTTGCTATCGCCCCTGTTGGACTGGACAAAGCCAACATATGCTCTTAATCACTGCATCAACAATCACAACCTATCTTTAATTGTAGATATTGCCCATAATGAATTACTAAAGCGTGGTTATTTAACTAGCAGTATTAGCATTGAAGAGCAGGATTTAGCAACTAAAAAACTCACTTTAACAGTCCATGCTGGCAAGGTGAAAAAGGTGATATTGGCCGATGCTAGCAAAACGCCAACTTATGTCAAAGCCGCCATTCCTCTTAAGTTCAATCAAGCCTTTCGTCTGTCATATTTAGAACAAGGTCTAGATAATTTAAAACGCATCGATCCAACGGCAACCGCGCAGATTATACCAAGCAGCTCCAGTAATGTCGCAAATGATATTGACATTAACACCACAAACCTTGGTTTTAGTGATTTACTCATTAGGATGGACCGCAGTCAAAGCGCTGTATTTGGCATTAATATTGATAACAGTTTATCCAAAGATTATGGCAATTATCTGATTTCTGCTAATGTTCGTGCTAACAACCTCATGCATCTTAACGATGAATGGAATCTTTCTGCCAACTATCCATTGGCGCGCCTGATTGACGCTGCCCAAAATGATCTTGGGGTTCAGGTGGGCAAGGATAGGCAGGTTAATTATCACGCTTCCTTGACTATTCCTTATGGATTGTATAAATTTTCTGCCACACACAGCCACCACCAATACCAGCAATTTCTTGAAGGGCTTCATGCGCCCTTGACTTATCATGGCACCAGCAAGACAAGCTCAATTGGATTGTCTCGTTTATTGCACCGTGATGGCAATCAAAAGACTGAAGGTTATATAAAGGTTAATCACAAACGAAGCAGTAATTATATTGATGATGTTAATCTTGAAGTGCAAAACCGCCGCACAACAGGATATAACATTGGCATCACTCATCAGCATCATCTTCACCAAGGTGGTTATTTGTATGCCAACTTGGATTATCAGCAAGGAACAGGGGCGCTAAAAGCAAAGCCTGCACCTGAAGAGCATATTTATGATGCTTTTGGGCAACAACTACCCAGTGAGGGTTTTGCAAAAGCACCAATTTGGTCACTATACACCAGTTTCCAAAAGCCATTTGTGTTAAACAACCCAAATGATACTGAACAAGCGCAAGATAAAGCAACAGCAAATAAACCCATTTACACATCCATTCCTCTCACTTATACTGCTAGATTACAAGCCCAATATGCCAAACAACTTCCTGTACCATCTGATTTATTCTATTTGGGTGGCAGATATAGCATTAAAGGCATTAAAGAGGGAAATTATTTATCAGGAGAACATGGCTTTAGCCTATCCCAAGAACTTGCTTGGCAATTGCCATTACAGAATCTTAATCAGCACTTTAGTACAAATGCAAACAGCGCCCAGTTGTATGCAAGTATTGATCAAGGCTATGCCTATGGAAAAAACACTCTTAATAATCAACGCCATATCTTGGCTGGAGCGGTTGGTATGAGGTATTATTTTCAAGGCAGTCAAGATCCAAGAATTCAAGAAACACAAAATGGCTTGACTCATTTCAAAGAATCAAATACTTATCTAAATAACACACCAACCACAGCTCATTTGGATATATTCATTGGAAAAGGAATTAAGACGCCTGAATTTATGAAGAAAGAAACCGTCGTGGGTGTGAGTGCCAGCATTGAGTTTTAAGTCATATTATTTTTTGTAATGGAGTGGAAGATGACTCACTTTGCATTATCTAAGTGAGTCATTAAGGCTTCTTCGATAATGACGCGCATCGGTACGCCATGGCTGGCTGCTGCAACTTTAAGTCGCTGTGCTAAGGAAGCATCCAAATGAGCAATCACCGCCTTTCTTTCTGCCAAAGTTTTTTCACTGACGGCCAATGATTCTGAAAAATCTTGATGTTGCTTGTTGTCTCGAGTAAATTTCCCTTGCATTGCCATATAAGTCACCTTAATAATTTAATAAGTATAAAAATATTGAAATATTAAAAAATATTAAAATATTTAAGTTTACAAATATTTATCTTTATATTTATAAACTTATAAAAGATTATATTGTTAATAAGCTGGCAAAAATCTTGGTTAACTCAATCTTTTGCTTCGTGTGTTTTGTGCGAAAAATCGGTGCTAAATCATTAATGCTGTTCACATACTTCACGCTGTTCGACAGTGTAGAATTAATGACGGTCATGCCGTAAATACCACTTTGATTCCACCCCTAGTGAATAGATTTATATTTTGACAAACAAACTTGTTTGATATGCTTGCATGATAATGTTTATAATTTTTTGCGAAAAATACTTTAATGAAGTCTAGAAAGCGGCTTTGTCGGTGGCAAGACTTGGTTCAAAAAAGTACACGCCTTGAAACTTATGATGTAAATTTAAACAGAATTGGAGATTAAACCATGAGCCAAGAAATCATTGAGCGGGAAGATCGAAAAAACCATCCAAACGCTTATTGAGGAGTTAAAAAGTTTTAAAAATCAAGATTTGATTGTTATGGCAACCTCTGACGAGGGTAAAACCTTCAACTCGGTTAAGTTGGTCAGCAAGGGTTTTAAAGAACAAGACGATGGCGAAGTGGTTTATTGTGCTTTGCATATTTGACAGATAATACAAAAATCCACCGCCAAGGGTGGATTTTTGCTTAAGGTAAGATTAAGTTAGAAAAAGTGCTTCACAATCAAAGCAACTACTGCAAACAAGATGATGGAACAGGCAACCCAAGGATACCATCTGGCTTCTCTTTCAAGTGCAGCCGACTTTTCTTCCCATTCTTTTTCTCGTTCTTTTCGTTCTTGGGCTAGTTTCTCATAATAAGCCCTTTTCTCTCGATAATAAGCCACTTGTTCTTGATAGTATTTCTGTTGCCAATCTGCGGTGTCATCTGTCTGAGATTTGTGGGTTTCTTGCTCAAATCGCTGTTTGCACATTTCTTCAAATTTGCGAAAAAGTTCGTTCACTAGACGATCGAGCCGATCGGTTGTGGTAGTCATACTCACCCCCTTTGTTGGTGTTTGAAAATTCTTTTAGCCAAAAACTTCTGAATGGGAATTTAATCGAGCCAAATGCAAAATCCCATCATCAATCTTATAAATCAAAACTAAGTCATTGGCAACATGACAATCACACCAACCTTGCCAATTGCCAGTTAGTGCATGGTCCTTGTATTTAGCAGGCAAAGCTTCACTGCGACTAAGGCAAGCCAAAACCTCTACCAAGTTTGTTGTCAGCTTAATCTTGCGAACATCACGATCAAAGTTTTACTAGGCTTGATTTGCAACATCGCCATGCTCCGCCAAAAATTCATCAAGATTGGCGTATAGCGTACCACCACCATTGTCCAGTTCACGCATTGCAGAAATGGTCTTAGCATTTGGTTGGTAGTCAGCTTGATAGCTTAAGCTTAGGGGAAATTTGCAAGTTGCCACCAATTCCAAGAACAGCATTTTGACCGCTTGGCTTGGTGAAATGCCATAACCGTCCAGAATCACCTTTGCTTGGTTCTTTAAATCGTCATCAATGCGAATATTCAAATTGGTCATTGTCATAATTTAGGCTCGCATTGCACATAAATTTAATTACATTGTAAAATCATTTTGGGGCAAAATCAAGAATATATCCTAGATTATTAATTGATTTTTTTTGAGAGGTCTTGGCGGCTGCGACAGCTTGGGGGGGGGAAACACAAACTTTATAAACTGGTGTCTGTACAAAAACATCAAAAATCAACTTACTTTCATAATTTAATATTTATAAACTTATATATTTATATAAAAAACCACGCTATCTTAAAACTATCCCCATCTTTCTTTAGCCAAATATCTGTGTTATTATTCGCGATTATTTCTGCCTTATTGCCAAATTCATAATTCAGCAATAAAATTCAAAGGTCTTAAAACAACAAGGACAGTCCACCATGAATCGCTT
>NZ_KV796823.1:0-2873 GCF_001809255.1 Moraxella sp. HMSC061H09 | reverse complement strand
TAAATGCGAACTATTTGATCGATTATTTATGGATTAAAATTAAAATATAGATATGCTTGATATTTCATACAAAGATAGGTTTTTAATACCATTATGAAAATATAACAATCTATTTATAAAATCACTATCTGGCCTATTGTGATTAATATAGTTGTTTTCCTCTTTCCAAAAATCAACTATTTGTCTAATCTGCTCAATAAATTCAGAAAAATCATCAACACTATTTAAATCACGCTCTTCATTAAATTCATATATGAGATTTAATTCCAATAATTTAGCTGGTTGATATATAAAACTCAAAGAAGTTGCAGAACCTAAAAACAGTTCAATATTGCTCCCATTTTTTAAAAAAACATATATAGAATACATATAAAAAATCCTATTTATCAAAAATTACTACATTTTCTTTACCAAGAATTTTTTTAGATTCTTCAATTAATCTTTGGAATTTCTCACTATTCCCTCTTTCATAGTAAACCATAGCCTTGGTGCCATTCTTTTCCGCCTCACTCTTTAAAATTTGTAATTTTCTTAGTGTTTCTGCTAACTTTTCAGGTGTAGAGCCTTTTGCTGGACCACCGACAGAAATATATTCTCCATTTTTTCCAATGATATCAATACCAGTTAAAATTCTACCATCTACACTACGAATTGGCATATCCTCAAGATGACCATTTTTATTGATAATTTTTGCTAATTTTCCGCCAGTAATATGTGTTACATTTAATTCTCGTTGTATGCCAATGATTTCTTGTTGAGACATATTTTTAATTGATACAGCTGTACTATCACCGCCAATAATAAAATCACAACAATCCGCATTATGCACCCACCCCCCAAACTCGCCAATATGGTAGGTGTGGAAGTCATCTACTTCAAAGTTGTAGACGGTATCGGTGTGGGTTAGCTTTGTTTGGCTGAGGATTGTAACATTAGGCAGACCATGTTTGTCAAGTAGGGTCATGCCTTGTTCTAGTAAAGAAGCTTTAAGCCAGCCAATGCCTTCTACCCAAAATGGGGGGGTGAAGTGATTCCTAGGACTTCTATGTTTCCTTGATTGTTTTGACCGTTATCCAAAAAAGGGTTGTTGATAGTTACAACCAACCCATTTGAGTTTAGATAAAAAGTTGGGTTTTGTATGAAAGTGAAAATCGCAAGTTATTTTATTCCCAGTTTATTTAACGATTGGTTAATTTCATCACCTGAGATAACCTCATCACTTTCTTCATAATCATCTGGCTTATTATAATCATATTCTATCTTAAATTTACCATTAGGGTATAAGGTGAATAATAATCCCCAAATGCGATGTCCTGTTCTTTCTAACATTGTATCTCTGATGTAATAAACCGATTTAGAAGAACTTTCCCAAATATCATCTAAAATTTCATTTCCAAGCCAAAATTCCTGATTTTCAAAAATAAACCATCTTTCGATTGAAATCATTTGATTATATATTTCATATTTAATATAAGCTTTATTCCATTTTTGAATTCCTATAAAATATAGTAATTCTTGAGCAAAAACCTCATATTGTTGAGCAAAATCTAAAATATTTTCATTATTCATTGCTGAAATCTCCATTCTTTCGGCTTACCATTGATTGTCGCCACAACTTTAAATCGATTCGGTCTTACCGAATCACCCAGTGGATACCCAATATCAATCTTGACAGAGACAGATTTACCCACTTTAAGCTCACGAGCCAATTCATTCTCCATCTTTTTCCAATCACTTCTATTTAATCTTTGTGCTTGTGGCACCATATTAATTCTATCGCCAGCTCCACCAAGTATACTAGCAATCAAATGCCCACCTTCATCGCCAGTAGGATTGACGGATTTACCAACACTCACCTGCTGACTTCTGTTTCTTGGCATTTTACCTAAAGATAATTGACCTTCCACCTTATTAACCCTGCCTTGACCATCTGTGTGATATATATGTTTATGGATGTCATTATTCACTTCATGCCTTGTGTTGGGATTAAGTGTTTGTTTATTAAGATTGGTGTCCCACTGTCTTTTACTACCTGCATTACCTTGAATTACATCACAACACTCCGCATTATGCACCCACGCCCCATATTCACCAATATGGTAGGTGTGGAAGAGTTTTGGAGTAGAGCGTGGATGAGGGTCTTTTGGTTCCTAAAAATAAACAAATTATCTTACCACTCATATGGGTAGAAACTAAAACTTAACTCTAGGTTTAAGTCACTTAATAGCTTCATTTGTTCTGGCCATATTGCAGGCCCACCTGTATCCCCACTAGAAAACCAAACACAAGATATAAACATTTTATGATATTCTTGCAATTGAATGATAACCTCCTTGTTGGGATATATCTTTTCAAGAATGTAATCAATATGATTTCTAGCATCTCTTGATTTTATTTTATTCTCCGATGAGAGTTTCCATAAATCTAGATTAGCAATCCTTTTTCTCCCAAGAGAATTTTCAATGATGTCTCCTTTGACTTGTTTATAACTGGGTGTAATATTGTTAATATTTTTGATATTATCAAAATTACAATAAACAATGAATTCAGCATAAACATAACCACATGATGGATAATCATATGTTATTGGTGTCATTCTAGAGTGTTTGTTTTTATCATTCATGGCATGTAATCCAAAATATTTCCATAATTAATTCCATTTTCTCCCACATAGCCTCCATTGGACATAATTTTCCCATGATGATTAGCAGGGATACCATTTTCTTTTTTTAAAGATTCCAAACCTCTGCCAATATCCCTAGAAGTATAATTTGTTCCCCAAGCCTCATTTAATTTTTTTGATGTATTGCCATTAATTTTATTACCCCCTTTCTGTAATAACCCACAACACCCATCATTATGCACCCACACCC
>NZ_KV796822.1:0-387 GCF_001809255.1 Moraxella sp. HMSC061H09 | reverse complement strand
AAAAATGGCGCAGCGGACGGGGCTCGAACCCGCGACCCCCGGCGTGACAGGCCGGTATTCTAACCAACTGAACTACCGCTGCATATGGTGGGTGGTAACGGGATCGAACCGCTGACCCTCTGCTTGTAAGGCAGATGCTCTACCAACTGAGCTAACCACCCTAAAATGTTTTTGTTGATAACAGTAATTTTATCAAAGTGACTGTATCAAACAAAGTAGATATGGTGTCAATATATCTTCATTTTAAGTTCTTGAACAAATGTTTGTTTGTTCTTTGTGGTGCGTATTATATAGAAATTTATCACAGTGTCAAATACTTTTTGGATAAATTATTTGATATTTTGGATAAATTTTATAAGTTATTGATATTTAATGGGTTATTTTTTA
>NZ_KV796821.1:0-286 GCF_001809255.1 Moraxella sp. HMSC061H09 | reverse complement strand
CAAGTTGTTCTTTAGTTTGGATTTTAAATAGTTTTGAACACTGTCATCCAGTTGCTCAATGCGTGGCGTATTATATGCCAAAATTTTATTAAGTCAAGCACTTTTTTCAAAAATTTAAAATTTATTTTTTAAGTTTTTGGTGCTCCAGTAAACTGTATACTAAATACTAAGTGATTGATTTAGCAATGTTTTTTACTGTGCTGTACTGCTTAAGTGGTGCGTATTATAGGCATGATATCATGACTTGTAAAGCAGTTTTTTAGGATTGATGGTAGAAAGTTGGTAA
>NZ_KV796820.1:0-200 GCF_001809255.1 Moraxella sp. HMSC061H09 | reverse complement strand
GTTTTTTAGGATTGATGGTAGAAAGTTGGTAAATGATTGATTTTGTTGGGGGTTTGGTGGATTAATTACTAAAACCCCCATTTTTTCAAAAAATCAGCCTAAAATTAGACCATTTGACCAACTCATGAGCAATATCTATATTTTAGATTGGTTAACTGTTATTAAAAACATTAGATTTTGACATTTCACCTAAAAAGTAA
>NZ_KV796819.1:0-17668 GCF_001809255.1 Moraxella sp. HMSC061H09 | reverse complement strand
TGATGCACATGGTCTGACGGGTAACGGTTTGATGGAGCGAATGAAATCCCATGCCGAACGCTTTGGCACCAAGCTTATTTATGACAGTATTACCCAAGTTGATTTACACAATCGCCCTTTTACGCTAGTGGGCGATAAAGGTGTCTATACCTGCGATGCCCTTATTATTGCTACAGGTGCAACCGCACAGTACCTAGGGCTTGAATCTGAACAAAAGTTCATGGGTCAAGGTGTTTCAGCATGTGCAACTTGTGATGGCTTTTTTTATAAAAATCAAAAAGTCGCTGTTGTTGGTGGTGGTAATACCGCTGTTGAAGAGGCTTTATATTTATCAAATATTGCCAGCGAGGTTACTTTGATACACCGCCGAGATACTTTGCGTGCCGAAAAAATACTACAAGAACAGTTATTTGAAAAAGTTAAAGATGGTAATATTAAAATCGAATGGAATCATCAAATCAAAGAAGTCGTTGGTGATGACATGGGCGTAACGGGGGTTATGATTGAGTCCACTCAAGATGGCTCAATCAAACAGTTAGATATTATGGGTCTGTTTGTTGCCATTGGTCATAAACCAAATACCAAGTTATTTGATGGTCAATTAAATATGCAAGATGGATATATCGTTGTCAACAGCGGATTAAACGGCAATGCAACAGCAACCAATATCAATGGTGTTTTTGCCGCTGGTGATGTTGCTGATCACACCTATCGACAAGCCATCACTTCGGCAGGTACTGGCTGTATGGCTGCACTTGATGCCGAAAAGTATTTAGATTCACTTACTATCTAGCCTTTCAAGTTAAAATACAAATGTAACAAATGTGTTGGTCAATCCAGCACATTTTTTTACACCCTTTGTCCAACAAAAAACCAAACCCTTTCAGGTTTGGTTTTTGTGGTAACTGCTTAAGTTAAATACTAAAAATATCAGTCTTTAACATTAGCAACAACACCAGCACCTACGGTACGACCGCCTTCACGGATAGCAAAGCGTAGACCTTTATCCATGGCGATTGGGTGGATAAGCTCAACACTCATCTCAACATTGTCACCAGGCATAACCATTTCGGTACCTTCTTGTAGAGTGATGGCACCAGTCACATCTGTGGTACGGAAGTAGAACTGTGGGCGATAGCCATTTAAGAATGGGGTGTGACGACCACCTTCTTCTTTTGACAGTACATAAACTTCAGCATCAAACTTAGTATGTGGGGTGATTGAACCTGGTTTTGCAAGTACTTGACCGCGTTGAACTTCTTCACGCTTAGTACCACGCAACAAGATACCACAGTTCTCACCTGCACGACCTTCGTCTAACAGTTTACGGAACATTTCAACACCAGTACAGGTGGTTTTAGCAGTTGGTTTGATACCGATGATTTCAATTTCATCACCAACTTTAATAATACCTGATTCAACACGACCAGTCACAACTGTACCACGACCTGAGATCGAGAAGACATCTTCAATTGGCATCAAGAATGACTTATCGATATCACGCTCAGGCTCTGGGATATAGCTGTCTAGTGTGTCTAGCAGTTCTAGAACTGCAGGCTCGCCATATTTACCATCAGAACCATTCAATGCTTCTAGTGCTGAACCTTTGATGATTGGGGTATCATCACCAGGGAAATCATAGTCAGATAGAAGTTCACGAACTTCCATTTCAACCAATTCTAGTAGCTCTTCATCATCAACCATATCGCACTTGTTCATGAATACCATGATGTATGGTACACCAACCTGACGAGATAGTAGGATATGCTCACGAGTTTGTGGCATAGGACCATCAGTTGCAGAAACAACCAAGATAGCGCCGTCCATCTGTGCTGCACCTGTGATCATGTTTTTAACATAGTCAGCGTGACCTGGGCAGTCTACATGTGCGTAGTGACGAGCTGCAGTGTCATACTCAATATGAGAGGTGTTGATGGTGATACCGCGTGCTTTTTCTTCAGGTGCTGAGTCAATAGCAGCGTAATCTTTTGCTTCACCACCGTGGTGCTTAGCAGCAACGGTTGCGATAGCAGCAGTTAGAGTGGTTTTACCATGGTCAACGTGACCGATGGTACCAACATTTACGTGTGGTTTTACACGTTCAAACTTGGCCTTTGCCATGATGGTTTCCTCGATTGTTAATTAAACACCACGGTTTTGACATATATAAATAAATTCAAAACCATATCCTGACACATTATAGCATATAAGATTTTTGATTGAAATACATTTAAATTCTTTTATTTCATCATAATGTCTCAATTAAGCCATCTCAATAAAATAATCAAACCAGCGTCTTGCCTTAGTCACAATACTAAGCAAATTGTATGATCGTAAACACCCAAAAAACTCCCAATAAAAAATCCTTAGAAATATCTAAGGATTCTAAATATGGAGCTCTTGGCGAGAATTGAACTCGCGACCTCTCCCTTACCAAGGGAGTGCTCTACCCCTGAGCTACAAGAGCAAACTAATAATGTGGAGCGGGTGGCGGGAATCGAACCCGCACCATCAGCTTGGAAGGCTGAGGTTCTACCACTAAACTACACCCGCAGGGTAGTATACCTAGGTAGGGAATATGGTGGTGGGGGAAGGATTCGAACCTTCGAAGCTTTCGCGACAGAGTTACAGTCTGTTGGGTTTGACCGCTCCCCAACCCCACCGAGTGAACAGGTATGCCTTTTAATGGTCTGTTAAAAGATTAAGTCCAATAGATGGACTTGACCTGAAAGCATTCTTAGGAATGGTGCCGGCTGCCGGAATCGAACTGGCGACCTACTGATTACAAGTCAGTTGCTCTACCAACTGAGCTAAGCCGGCGGTATATTTCCTAAGTGGTGCTTATAATAACAAATTTTTGAGATTGTGCAAGCTTTTTTTTAAAATTTTAATTCAAATCACTGAAAATTTTTATAACTGATTGATTTTTATAAATTATTTATGTTCAAATAATCCGATTGTTACTTATAATTAAAATAACGCATAAAAATTGAATCATTTTATTCAAATGGACACAACCTGTCCCATTAAGCGGTTATATTGACCTTATTACATTCAAGTATGATTTGCAAACCCAGTGAAGGATTAATGCCCAAAGCTTCACAGTACCAAATGTATTCAACCACATCAAGTCTGCGATCACCCTCTTCTACTCGCTGTACAAACGAATGCGGTCTATCCATTCTGGCAGCCAAGGCACGCATGGACAGCTTTTGATTTCGTCGTTCTGCTTTCAGCCAAGCGCGCAGGGCGATCATTTGATCAGAATGAATACTTTTGGTCATAAATATCTATTTACACTATATTGACCAATTTACTCAAAATGAGTACAATATTTTACTAAATCTTCTGAGTTCTGCAAATTTTTCTTACAGGAAATTTACAATGGATAACAAACACGAAAGACTTGCAGATAGATTTGCTGATATTTTTATGCGTTTGAGCAGCCATGAAAAATTGGATACACATGAGCTGGCAGCAGAGTATCAGGTGTCTGATAAAACCATTCGGCGTGATTTATTGCGTATGGAGCGCTATTTACCATTGGTTCGTAAGCCCAAAATGGTTTATCTGGATAAGTCCAAACAATTTAATCTTAGTGAAAAAGAATTTGGTGAGTTGATTCGCTTAATTGGCGTGCATCGGTTGATTCCAAATATGGATATCCAGTTTTTGCGTGATATGCTTAAGCAAAATACTCGCCAGCTGCAGATCGTCGGCTATGAGTATGAAAATATTGAGCCATTTTTTGACATCATCCCCCTGATCAAAAGTGCCATTGCCGAACAACAGATCATTCGCTTGGATTATAAGAACCAAACTCGGCTTGTTCATCCTTATAAGCTTCTCAATCATCGGGGTTGTTGGTATTTGATCGGCACTCAAAATAATGAAATCAAAACTTTTAGGCTCAGTAAAATTCTTAACTTAAGTGTCTTGCAAGGACAGTCTTTTGTGCCTGATGATGAGATCTGGCAATTGATTGATCAAGGTCAAGGAATTTGGTTCGGTCATCAGCTTACCAATGTACTCATCAAAACAGATGAATATGCACGGGGATATTTTTTACAAAAACAAATCTTGCCTAATCAAAAAATTATCAAGAGTTTGGAGGATGGCGGGCTGTTAATCCAATGCAGTGTCTATCAAAAGCAGCAGATTTTTCCAATGATTCGCTCATGGATACCACATTTAACCATCATCGAGCCTGCTGAATGGCGGGATTATTTAAACCATCAACTCAAAAAATACTTGAATTATTTAACGGAGTGTTAAACATGCCAATCAATACGAATCAGACCACGGATCTGAACAGATTCCAAAATAGACCTAAGTCATCAGCCAAGATTGCGTTTGAACTAAGTGATGCTCTCTATAAAATGGATGATTTGGTCTTGCCAATCAAAACAAAAGCCGATCTAGAGCGTACCATAGGACTGCGTCAGTATCAATCGGAAGTTTTTGAGCATTGGGGGTTTTCTGAAACCCATAAGTTTGATAATAAGATGATCATTAATTTATACGGTGAACCTGGCACAGGCAAGACTATGTCCGCCCATGCGATCGCCCATGCACTAGGTAAAAAATTAATCTTAATCAACTATGGTGACATTGAATCAAAATATGTTGGAGAAACACCTAAGAATATACAAGCGGCTTTTGAATTCGCCAAAGAAAATGATGCAATCTTATTCTTTGATGAGGCTGATGCAATTTTAAGCCGTCGTGTTACTAATATGACAAGTGCAACCGATACCAGTGTGAATCAAACACGTTCAGTGATGCTAACTTTGCTTAATGATTATAATGATACGGTCATTTTTGCCACTAATTTTATTAGCAACTATGATCCTGCCTTTATGCGGCGCATTTTAATACACATTGAATACACACTTCCTGATGAAGAAACTAGAACCTACCTATTTAATAAATACATACCAAATAAATTACCTCATTCTATTGATTTACCTACCATTGTCAAACTGTCAGAAGGCTTAAGCGGTTCGGATATTTCAAATGCGATTTTATTAGCTGCTTTTTCAGCCAAGACAGAAGGTTGCGATTTGGTCACTCATGAGAATCTACAAAACAAGATTGAGGCTATTCAAAGAAGTAAGAGCGAAAATTCTCGAAAAGAAACCAAGTTCCAAACAAGAGTTGTTTCTGAAGAGTATGTTAAATCACAATTAAATGATGGAGAAACCATATGATTCCTTTTTTACTCGCTGGTGCGCTTATCGCTGGGGTATTCGTTGCTACAGCTTTCTGGAAAGAGATCAAATCTTTTATCCAGGCCAGTATTGAGCGCATAAAAACCCACCTAATACCCAGTATGATTGTTGGTTTTAAAACTTATCTTCAAACGGGTAATGCCTTATATGCCACCGCAAAAGCTCTACAGAAGTTTTTTTCAAAAAATGAACGAGGACAATGGCAGGAAACCATCATGACGCGCAATGTGCCAGCAAATGAAATCCCAGAAGATATTCGCAGGAAGGTTAAGAATAACAGAGGACCTATTGATATTACAGATGAAGTACAAGCAGAATTACATTTGGAGGTGTAAAATGAATAATGATTCAACAAAAATCTATGATAACTTAAAAGATTTAGAGCAAGCTGCCAAAGAAATCATTTCTAGAAATATATTACCGAAATTGATTAAACATAATCAAACTTCGGCCGCTGAATTTGTTTCATCCTTTTCCAAAGGTGCGGATGATTTCATCTTGCAAACTGAGCGTGATGAAGGTCTAAACTTTGTTGCAGGTTATGCCATCTTAAATCTTTTGGAATCCGGTACCATGCAAATTGATTTTGATTTTTATTTTCAAAATACGCAAGGTTCATGGATTAATAAAAAAAAGCAATCCAAAACTTTTAATGTCGATGAATATCTAAACCCCCAAGCTCAAGCATCATTATTAGAGCATCAATCTTTAAAATTTGATATCGACAAACCTTTGGATCGGTGATGGAAATTATCATTTTTATTGTTGTCGGATTGTTTGTTCTTGGTGCTATATTGGCAATACTAAAATTCATTTGGGGACTTTTCAAAAAAATCTGGCTTATTATTATCGGTATTGCCGTTCTTTTTGGAATCTCTTGGTTAATAAAGTACGGATTTAGCATTATCGGACTTGATATACCCATATGGATTATATTTATTTTGACGCTATTTTGTTTAGGCTATTTGAGTCACACTAACGAAAAGAAAGTTCATCGGGCAGTTGCCAAGTACTTCACCATTAAAGAGATGGGCGACCTGACAGATATTACCAATTTTTTAGATGAAAAATCCATAAAATACGATCAAGAAATACTAAGTCAAGCCATTGTGAAACTGGTAGAAGATGATCAAATTATTGAGCAATTACCAGGTCAGTTATGGCGGTCAACGCAATCAGGCAACTTTTTAGAGCCTATAGAAACTGTACATATTGAAATTTAAAATTTAGGGTCGGAATTAACCGACCCTAAATTTATAGAAATTATGCCAGACTCTAAATCTCAAGCCCTCTGCACGCCATCTCTACTGCTTTGACAAGGGCTAAAGCTTTTTTGTTGGTTTCATCCCATTCAGCCAAAGGGTCTGAATCTGCCACCACGCCCGCACCAGCTTGTACATGGATTTGACCATCTTTCATGACCGCTGTGCGTATTGCGATGGCAGTATCCATATTGCCATGCCAGCCAAGATATCCGATCGCCCCGCCAAAAACGGTGCGACGCACTGGCTCAACTTCATCAATAATTTGCATGGCACGGATTTTTGGCGCACCAGACAAAGTACCCGCTGGAAAGGTCGCACAAAACACATCTAAAGCATCGACATCTTGGCGTATACGCCCCTCAACATTACTAGCGATATGCATCACTTGCGAGTAGCGTTCAATGAACATCTGATCTGTCACTTTAACCGAACCAATCTCACAGACACGCCCAATATCATTACGCCCAAGATCAATGAGCATCAGATGTTCTGCGATCTCTTTTTGGTCATTTAACAACTCATGCTCAAGCGCCAGATCCTCATCCATATCACTGCCACGGCGGCGTGTTCCCGCCAATGGTCTGACCGTTACTGTACCATTTTCGATGCGGGATAAAATCTCAGGGGAAGCACCAATAATATCAAACGGTGATTTGGTCGTACCAAAAGTTTCACCATGCAACATAAATAGATACGGCGATGGATTTAAATAACGCAGCGCTCGATACACACTCAGTGCATCTGCTTCAGACTTGGCTGATAATCTTTGGGCGGGCACGACTTGCATGACATCACCTGCCAAAATATACTCTTTAATTTTTTGGACATCATCACAAAATTTTTGCTGGCCTGTGGCTGATACAAATTTTGGTATCGGATGCGCTTTGGTGGTCAAATCTGGCTTTTGGTTTAGGATATTTTCAATATTCGTTAAGCGACCAAGTGCATCTTCATAGCCATTTTCAACATCACAATTGGCATAAACCACAATAGACAGCGTATGCTCAAGATTATCAAATATCACCACTTCTGTAGAAAGCATTAGCCACAAATCAGGCAAATTCAAAGGATTGGGCGTATCAGAATGCCCAACTGTCGGTTCAATTGTGCGTATCAAATCATAGCCAAAATACCCCACCAAACCACCGCTAAAAACTGGTAAATTTGGCACATCGTCTTTGGTGGGTATGTTAAATTGTCCCATAAAGCGTCGAATTTCATCAAATGGCTGATCGGTCTTGGTACTTGATACTGTACCGACAAGCTCTGACCCCACACGCATAACGCCATCTTGGTATTCAAAATATACGCCCTTGCCCAGACCAATCATCGAGTAGCGTGCAAAACGCTCACCGCCAACCACTGATTCAAATAGATAAGCCTTGGGATTGAGTTGTCTGATATTGGCAAAAACCGACACAGGCGTGGCATCATCCATAAGGCGTTTTTTGATTAAGGGTACATGGCTAAAGCCCTGACTTTTGAGGCGAAGATACTCGTGATGACTCAGCAAAGTTGACATGACACTTCCAAAATTTTCATAAAAATTGGTCTATCATAGCATAAAAGACCGACCCAAAACACCTAAAATTCATTCATGCTGTTATGATAAAGTTTATTATTTTTTATTTTTCATTTAATTAAAATAATAAAATCTATGTCATGATTTGATCATTTTTTGGATTATTATGAAGTTGCTATTTTACCACTTCATCGCTTTGGCTTGTTGTTATATGCTTTCAATCCGATTGTTTGCTCATTTTTAAGATATGCTATCAGCCTAAATGAGATGAGTAAACCGTATCATAGCAATAAGCCTTTGAATATTTCCAAAGGCTTATGAAAGGATTGGCTAACTAATTTAACTTGGCAGGCTTAATCGCTATCAACATCTACCGTTTGATAGACTTCATAAGCGGGTACTTCATAAGGATGTGCATGCTTATAAGCTTCAACAACTTCATACAGCTTATTTTCAGGCACGATCATTTCCACTTTCCATTCAGAAACCTGACTGACCTGCCCGATTTTACCAATCGTTGGATTGGCACCTTCCAAGGGGCAAAACTGACCGACGCCCAAGGTCTGCCAGCTGCAACGCTCATATTGACCAAAATGACCTGCACCAGCTTCAAACATCGCAGTTTTTACCGTTTCTAAATCAGGCTCAGGGATATAGGTAACAATTTTATACATCTGAAAATATATGGCTTTATCTTCAAAATCTGTAAATAATTACAAAGGTACACCAATGCGGCGAGCAACTTCTTCATAGCCCTCAACCACATCGCCCAAACCTTGACGGAAGCGATCTTTATCAAGTTTTTTCTTGGTTTGCTTATCCCACAAGCGGCAGCCATCTGGCGAAAATTCATCACCAAGTACCACACGACCTTGGAATAACCCAAACTCCAATTTAAAATCCACCAACATCAAGCCTGCATCATCAAACAGTTTTGATAATACTTCATTGACTTTCAAAGTCAGGCTTTGCATTTGGGCAAGCTCATCAGCAGTGGCATAACCCAAAGCAATGGCGGTTGACTCACTCAACATCGGATCACCAAGGGCATCATCCTTATAAAATAGCTCATAAGTTGGTGGTAATAATGGCAAACCTTCAGATAACCCCAAACGCTTCATCAAACCGCCTGCAGCATAGTTACGCACAACAGCTTCCACAGGAATCATTTTCAGGCGTTTTACCAAAACTTCATCATCAGAAAGCTGCTTTTCAAAGTGCGTTTCAATGCCTGCATCTGCAAGTTTTTGCATGATAAACGCATTAAAACGATTATTAACGACACCTTTTCGGTCAAGACTTTCCATTTTTTCGCCATTAAATGCACTGGCATCATTACGAAAATGTAAAATCAAATAGTCAGGATGGTCAGTTTCATAAACGGATTTGGCTTTTCCAGTATAAAGTAGTGCTTGTTTTTGCATGGTAATCTCATTTGATTAATAAATTAGGAAGTCATCCAAAGCTTTAAGCGATATCACCTAACGCTTGGTGGTCTTGGCAGTTGATACTGTTTGCCTGATTCATTCGTAAAATCTGGCAACTGGCTCACCGAATTTGGTGTATGATACAAAGGTGTAAATTCTGCAGCTGGTTGTTGTGCTGGCAGCTGAATAGGCGCCAGTTTTTTTTCATTGCGATAATCCAAACTGCCATTATTACGCTTTGACAGAATATTTTTGGTTGTTGTACAGCCTGTCAACATCATGCTAGCCGTTAACACACCAGCCGTTATTTTTAAAAATTTCATAAACCTTCCACTTTTATTTTGTATTTGGTCATTACCCATATTTATCAGTATGTCAGCGAGTATTGGCTCAAACTAAATCAACCCTGCTTTTTTGAGTGAATTATCAATGGTTTCGTGATAATGTTCAGCCAGCCAAACCATAGGTAAACGAATGCCTGTGCCAATTTTGCCCATTTTGTGTAAGGCATATTTGACAGGCTGGGGGCTGGACTCAATGAATAAATCACGGTGTAGATGAACAATAGTATCATGAATTTGGTAAGCTTCCTCAAAATGACCTTCAAGTGCCAATCCAAACGCTTGACTCATCGCCTTGGGTGCAATATTAGAGGTAACAGAAATATCACCTTTTGAGCCATATTTTATCAGCTCAAGTGCTGTTGGATCATCGCCTGATAATACCACCATACGCTCACCTACTCGGCGAATTAGACTGATGCCCCGTTCAAGATTGCCTGTCGCATCCTTGATGGCAACAATGTTATCAATATCTGCCAGACGACTGACAGTATCTTCACACATATCAACCACGGTACGCCCAGGAACATTATACACTATCTGTGGTATATCAACTGCTGTGGCAACCGCCTTAAAATGCTGATACATGCCCTCTTGGGTGGGTTTATTATAATAAGGCACGACCAGTAAAGCAAAATCAGCACCAGCTGCTTTGGCGGCCATGGTTAAATCAATGGCTTCACGCGTTGAGTTTGCGCCTGTTCCTGCAATCACAGGAATGCGTCCTGCAACTTGCTTCACAAAAAAGCGAATGACATCAATATGCTCATCAATTGCAAGTGTTGCTGCCTCACCTGTGGTACCTACCGCCACCAAGGCATTAACCCCTTCATCAATCTGCCAATCTATCAGTTGAGCAAGCGTATCATAGTCCACCGAACCATCTGGCTTCATTGGAGTCACTAAAGCGGTCATGACACCTTTTAATGTTGATTTGATTTGTTGATACGCATCTGTCATAAGACACCTTGCTAAGTACTTTTGGTTATGATGAATACGATTGAACCTGCTTTAGCCAAGATTTTGATTTTAAAAAGCAGAATAATCTTTTGTAGTTTATCACATTTAAATGACATTTTTACAGTTATTTTATATGCCGATTGCAGGCTTGACTGGTTTAAGCAATCAATCATCAAACAATCAATCAAGACCCAAAGCGGTATCTATCCGTGCCGCCACTTCTGCCACAGTGCCATTGGCATCAATGCGATGAATACGATTGGAGTGCTGGCTGTGCTGATATGCCAAACCTTGATACACACGCTCAAAAAAAGCAATGTCGTTGGCTTCCAATCGATCAGCAGCACTTCGTTTGGCGGCACGCTGCATACCCATCACCACATCCAAATCAAGCCAAAGTGTTACATCTGGATAAATGGGCACAAACTGCTCAATCAAAAGCTCAATCTTAGCCAATGCCGCTTGTTTTCCATGATATCGTCCAAAACCCTGATAAGCCACCGTACTATCAAAAAAGCGGTCACTGACCACCCATTTACCCGATTTAATTGCAGGTAAAATCACCTGATGCAAATGATCACTGCGTGCAGCAAACATCAGCAAAATCTCTGTGTCAGCATTCATATTGGCATTCGGATTTAAAAATAGTTGACGCAACTGCTCGGCCAGCTCACTACCACCTGGCTCTCGTGTGCGTACGACTTGTATGCCACGATCCACCAAACGAGTAATGAGTGCTTCAATTGCCGTGGTTTTACCCACGCCCTCAGTACCCTCAAAACTGATAAATTTCCCTTGCATGCACTTACCCTTTTATTGATTGCGATCACGCATAAAAGCACGATATTCTGCCACAGCTTTTTGATGCTCTTGATAGGTGCGGCTAAAGGTATGCCCCCCACTGCCTGTTGCCACAAAATAAATCACATCGGTATCAGCAGGGTGCATGGCTGCTTTGATGGAAGCTGCCGAAGGTAATGCGATGGGCGTTGGTGGCAGACCATCAATTTGATAGGTATTATAATCTGTTTTTTCGGCAATATTACTTCGATAAATCTTACCATCATAACGGTCAAACATTCCATAAATGATTGTCGGATCTGTTTGCAGTCTCATGCCCTGACGCAGACGATTGACAAACACCGCTGAAACCATTTGTCGTTCTTGTTTAACGCCCGTTTCTTTTTCGATGATGCTTGCCATGATCAGCGCGTCATATGGTGTCTGATAAGGCAAAGTTTCATCACGAGATTCCCAAGCTTTATTCAAAATTTTTATCTGATCTTGATATAAGCGTCTTAAAATTTCTAAATCAGTTGTGCCATGTGAAAATTGGTAAGTATTTGGTGCAAACATACCCTCCAAATTGCCATTGGGCGATTCAATCTCAAGTGCTTGTGCCACCGCTTTATTATCACGCGCTACATCTGTCCAACTATAACCATCTGCAGGCGGGGTAAGAACTTTCAAAACCACACCATCGGTCGTCTTAAGCGTATGATACAACTCTTTAACCGTCTTACCCTCAATGATACGCAAACTAAATTCAGTCGCCATCCCACCCTTATTTAAAATACGAATCATCTGAGCAAGGCTAGCACCTGCTGGCACTTGATAGTTTCCAGCTTGTAGCGACTTATCTGTGGCAAGTGCCACATATGCCTTGGTTACAAACGCCGAACTCAAAAATGCATCTGACCAAGGTTTTTTACTCAAAAGACTGTGATAAGTCTCGCCCTTATCCACCGTAAGTATATGCTCTGAATGACCAGTCGTTGCATAAATTGACTGATACACAACAAAAAGCACGACCAATGTAGCAACCAAAGCCATCATTAAAAGTACAGATCTAAAAGGCGAATTAGATGACGCTTGGGTTTTTAGGTGTCTTGATGAACGCCTATGCTTTGGTGTTTGATGTGGTTTTTTGGAAGCTGTCATAATCGGTCATTGCCATAGATATTTTATTTATTGTAGCAAAAATTTATGACCAATGACCATAAATTTAGCACATGTCACAAATTCACTTCATGATAGATGGATAAATTAACCAAAAAGATGCGTCAATTGACGCCCATTAAGCATTGACATGGCGGTTATACCACGAACTGCGTTGGTTGTGATTAAGCCATTGACGAAATCAAGATCTGCATTGGTAAATAAACGCTCTTTAACATCACCAAGCAGCCCACTTTGAATAACGGCACATCGCATAACCCCCAAAACACCTGATTTATCAACCAACGGCGTGTACCAATTCTGCCCAAGACGATAAAACACATTCCCCATCGTCGCACAAATCCATTCACCATGCACATTGCCAACCAAACCATCTAAAATGCCATCATCCATGCTCTGATGATAAAGTAGCTCTGCGTGTGCAAAAATCTGTTCTGTTGCACCAATCAGCTTAATTCCTGCTAAGTGTGGTGGGCGATGAGATAGCTTGTGTGTCAAGCAGACCATTTGGCGTGGTATGGTTGGCTGGATAGGTACACCTTTGATAAACGATACGCCTTGATAAATGGCTGATGGCATCACTTTAATCAACACTTGGGCGGGCTGTACTGACAAAAAACCATAGCCACGCATGCTCTGTCTTGGTCGAGTGATGATAATTTTTATGATGCCTTCTGTCATTTGATGGGCAAGCTTACTTAAGCAAGTCATCATCTCATCAACATCCAAATTGAGCTTAAAAATAGTTAAGCCATGCGTGATTCTGATGTGATGCAGTTGAGCAAAAAGTATCTGACCTTGGCGTACGCCGATGGTGCTAAAAAATCCATCACCAAAAGCAAATGCTCGATCATCCATACGATCATCTGATGCCACCAAGGTGCGATTGAAATACTGATAAAACTTTGCCATAGCCAATTTATTTATGCAAGATAATTTGGCAACGGTAATCTTGACAATCTGCCTGCTCAAGATTCAGCATACCAACACGCTGAGATCCCATAGCGATACCTTGAAGTATTTGATGCACGACATGTGTGCCTGTATTTTGGTCAAGCATGCTTATCATACGATAAGCACGCTTGGCAAAATCTAAAGACTGCGCTTTGGTTGCCTCATCGTCAGTGGACGCAGCATAATACCAAACCACCTCCAAGAAATTCTCTGACTCAATGAGATAAAACGGTGGCTCATACGGCGTACTAAAGCGATAACGAGTCGCACGCCTACCATAAAAATCAAGTGCCTCTTCTGTTGTGGCAGTGCTGCCAAGCTGTGCTTTTAGTGATTCAATCTCATTGCTTGTCTTGGTGGCTTTTTGCCATGTGGCAGTATCATACACCACAGGCTGATATACCTTAACTTCGCCATCATCTTTGACCAATGCGTCATCTTTGGTCATGGGGCGAAAAGTTAAAAACAATATCACAAATACCGCCAAGATGATTGCCCAGATCAGCCAAGTTTTACGAATTTTTTTGAAGAAGATGTTGGCGTTGTTCGTAGATTGGTCGCTTGTCATGATATTGCCATCAATAAAATTTTACTAATTTTAACATAAAAGCCCATAGACTCCACCCCATTAGCAATGAATTTTGATAAAATTAGCCTTTAACCGTTTTAGTTGACCAAAAAATCCAAATGATGCAACATTTTATCGTTATTGGTAATCCTATCGATCACTCAAAAAGTCCACAAATCCATACCGCCTTTGCACGCAGTGTCGGGCTGCCTGTGAGCTATCAAAAACAATATTGTCCCAATGACGCAGACAGCTTTACCGCCGTTGTGTCTGCTTTTTTTGCTGGGGGCGGTGTGGGAGCAAATATTACCCTACCCTTTAAAGAAATGGCATTTGAGATGATTAAATCAAACGGACGCCTCAGTACGCATGCCCTTGCTGCAGGTGCGGTAAATACCATTTTACAAGACCAACAAGGTCTGTATGGTGATAACACTGACGGTCGTGGGTTGGTTGCAGATTTGTACGCACAGGCAATCGAGCTGGATAATAAAAAAATTGCTCTTATCGGTGCAGGTGGTGCGGCACGGGGCGTCATTTTACCGCTGCTAGAAGCGGGTGCACACATCAGTATTTTTAATCGTACTTTTTTGAAAGCAACAAATTTGGTGAATGAATTTCAGTCCGATAAACTCAGCGCTCATTCACTTGATGAGCTAAAGACTGGTGGTAAATTTGATGTGATTATTAATGCCACTTCTGCCACAACAATAGGACAAATACTTGATTTGGGCGACTGCTCAGCAAATTTTGCCTATGACATGATGTATGGCAAACCATCAGAATTTTTAATACATTTTAAACAACAAGGTGCTGATATCTCTGATGGTTTTGGTATGCTAATCCAGCAAGCAAAACTGTCTTTTGAACAATGGACGGGCAAAACAATCGACTTATCCCAAGTGCAATTTTGATTTTACCGTTTTAATTTTACTTTGATTGGAGAAATAATATGACCGAACAACTTCAAACCCAAGCCGATGAGCTATTTGATGATTTAGATGATCTATTTGATGACTTTGATGGCGTAGCGGTTGAGGGTGGTATTGATAGCATCAATGATGAAGGTTGTGAAGGCGGGGCTTGTAAATTATGAGATAAACCAAAAACCCATTGCATAATCTATGGGCAGTTATGGTTTATTTGGCATCATATTTTTTATATTTTCATTAAAAATAATTATAATAAATACTATTTATTATGAAAATAAGTTATATATATCATTTTAGCCCTTTAATAAACATTAAAATCTCTGTATAGTAAAAGCATCTCAAGTGGTTTTTTGAGTACTCAGACGCCAGATAAATTGAAAATAAAAGGATATTTCATGTTAACTTACAAAGCCCCTTTGCGTGATATTAAATTTTTAATAAATGAGATGCTTGACTATCAAGCACATTATAAAACACTGGATAATGGTGCTGCCGCAGATCCTGAGTCGGTGGATATGATCCTAGAAGGCTTTGCAGATTTTGCTGAAAATATCTTAGCACCGCTATATCAGCCTGCCGATGCCGAAGGCTGTACTTTTAAAGATGGAGAGGTGACGACACCAACTGGCTTTAAAGAAGCTTATCAGCAATTTGTTGAAGGTGGCTGGCAAGCAATCAGCTACCCAGAAAAATTTGGTGGCATGAACCTACCTATGTCTTTAAATCTGATTAAATCAGAAATGATGGGTACTGCCAACTGGCCATGGGCAATGTATCCTGGTTTAACGACAGGTTCTATCAATACCATCTTGCAATATGGTGATGATGAACAAAAATCCGTTTATCTGCCAAAACTTATCTCAGGTGAGTGGTCTGGTACCATGTGTTTGACAGAAGCACAGTGTGGTACTGATTTAAATCAGATGAAAACTCGTGCGGTACCAAATGCAGATGGCAGTTATGCAATCACAGGCAGTAAAATTTTCATTTCTGCAGGCGAGCATGATTTGACCGAGAATATTGTTCATATCGTTTTAGCAAGACTGCCTGATGCACCTGCAGGCACTAAAGGTATTTCATTGTTTATCGTACCCAAATTCCTACCAAATGCTGACGGTGAAGCGGATAAGAGAAATGCTGTTGCCTGCGGGTCTATTGAACACAAAATGGGTATCACATCTTCTGCTACTTGTGTTATCAACTTTGATGGTGCGACTGGATTTTTGATTGGCGAAGCAAATAAAGGGCTTAAAGCCATGTTCACTTATATGAATACTGCTCGTATTGGTACAGGTATCCAAGGTCTGGCACATATAGAGCTGTCATTTCAAAACTCCCTACCCTATGCCAAAGAGCGTCGCTCAATGCGTGCTTTATCAGGTGTCAAAGAGCCAAATCAACCAGCTGATGCCATCATTCATCATGCTGATGTTCGCCGTATGCTACTTACCCAAAAAGCGTTTGCCGAAGGTGCTCGCTCCATGATTTATCATACCGCACGATATGCAGATAAGTTGGCAGAAGCGGTTGCTAAAGGCGATGAGACCGCCATCAAAAAGTGGGATGATAAAATGGGGTTTTTTACACCCATCCTAAAAGGGTTTTTAACTGAACTTGGTATTGAAGCTGCCAAGCATGGTCAACAAATCTATGGCGGACACGGCTATATCAAAGAATCAGGCATGGAACTCATCGCTCGTGATGCCCGCATTGCAACACTGTATGAAGGTACGACAGGCGTACAGGCACTTGATTTGTTAGGTCGCAAGGTATTATTACATGGTGGTGGTAAAGCCATACGAGATTATACCGCTGGCATTATGAAATGGTGTGGTGAATATGCACTTGACAAAGAAATGCGAAAATATGTCTGGGTACTGACCAAACTGTGTGCTGAATGGAATATGCTGACTGCTCGCTTGTTGCTGACTGCTCGTAAAGACCGTGATATTGTTTCGGCAGCTTCTGATGACTTTTTGATGTATTCAGGCTATGTGATGATGGCATATCATTGGGCACGCATGGCAGCCGTTTCATTTGATAAAATCAAAAACGGCGGAGAACAGCCCAAAGAATTTTATATTGCTAAAACTCAAACGGCTGAATTCTACTTTGAAAAAATTCTACCACGCAGTTCAGCCCATGCTGAGAGCATGACCGTGCCAAGTGAAACCATGATGCAGATGGATATTGATCATTTTGCATTTTTAGACTAATGTTTGCTTTATCTAAAGCAACTATCTTTTAAGTAAAAAGCCCAAAACAGCTTGATTTGGGCTTTTTACTTGCAATTATTTTAATCGGTCTTATATACTAAGGCACAAATCAATTACTTAAATTAGGAGTGCCTCTATGTCACAGCACCATCGCCTTATCATTCTTGGCTCAGGTCCTGCAGGATATTCTGCAGCCGTTTATGCCGCCCGAGCTAATCTAAACCCCGTCATTATTACAGGCTTACAAGTTGGTGGACAGCTAACTACCACCACCGAAGTTGATAACTGGCCAG
>NZ_KV796818.1:10880-12308 GCF_001809255.1 Moraxella sp. HMSC061H09 | reverse complement strand
GTTTTGATATCAGAGCTATGCTGATCTTGCTGTTGTGCCAGCTCATAGATATTGTTGATGTTATTAGCAATATCCGCTTGGTTTTTAGCAATGTTTTGTGTATTCTCAGAGCTTGCTTTATTTAGAGCGTCAATCGCTTCGGTTTGCTTTTGAGCATACTGGTCTTGTAGCTCGTTGTAAGCGGCCAAATCTTGGATGTCTGTTTGGTTTTGAGCAATGTCAGCTTGGTTTTTAGCAATATCTGCTTTTTGATCAATGAGGCGACCGCTTAGATCCAATAAACCTTCTTCGACATTGTTTTTAAGTGTTTTGATATCAGAGCTATGCTGATCTTGCTGTTGTGCCAGCTCATAGATATTGTTGATGTTATTATCAATATCCGCTTTCTGATCAAGCAGGCGACCGCTTAGATTTAATAATTCTTCTTCGACATTGTTTTCAAGTGTTTTGATATCCGCTTGGTTTTTAGCAATGTCAGCTTGGTTGGTGGCAACATCATCATGAAGTGAACCAATGTCTCGGCTTAATACACCCACCTCCTTATCAAGCTCTTTCACCTCCTTATTAAGACCTTTGATGTCAGCTTTGTTTTTAGCAATGTCATCTTGGTTGTCAGCAACATCATCATGAAGTGAATTAATGTCTCGGCTTAATACACCCACCTCATTATCAAGCTCTTTTACCCCCCTCTTAAGCTCTTTGATGTCATCTTGTTGGTTGTCAGTAACATCATGAAGTGAATTAATGTCTCGGCTTAATTCACCCACCTCATTATCAAGACCTTTCACCTCCTTCTGAAGATCTTTGATATCATCTTGGTTGTTAAGAATGTCAGCTCGGTTGTTAACAATGTCATATTGGTTGTCATCAACAACTGTGGCCAAAGCATGTAGCTGTGAGCCATTAACAGCATCTGTTGAGGTGCCACTGATCTGACCTGCACCAACATTAACGATTTGACGCTCACCGCCTTCACTACCCACAGAAACTACGCCGTTTTCAGCTTTTGACTCCCCTGCAAATCCTGTTAGGCTTAGACCACCCACTTCGGCATTCTTAACAGTGGTCGCCTGTTTGCCAGCGGTCTCATTACCCAGTAGCACTGAGTTACTCGTTACACCTGTTGTGCCAGAGCCAAGAATAAAGACATTTTTGTGTTCTGTTTTAACGGTATTCTCAGAGCCGATGGCTACTGAGTTTTCACCTTCGATAATGTTCTTTTTACCCACGGCGACGGCGTTTTCGGCATTGGCTTGGTTCTCTACACCTGCGGCAAATGAACCTGTACCTGTGGCTTGGTTATTCTTGCCCCCTGCGACGGTTGAGTATTCGCCTTCGGCTGTGTTGTTATCGCCACCACCGATGGTAGAGTATCTGCCTGTGGCTTTGTTGTCATCGCCACCAACGATGGTAGAGTACTCGTTTGTG
>NZ_KV796818.1:0-10780 GCF_001809255.1 Moraxella sp. HMSC061H09 | reverse complement strand
ACGATGGTAGAGTACTCGTTTGTGGCTTCGTTGTTACTGCCACCACCGATGGTAGAGTATCTGCCTTCGGCTTTGTTATAACCGCCACCAACGATGGTAGAGTACTCGTTTGTGGCTTCGTTAAACAAGCCACCACCGATGGCAGAGTATCTGCCTTCGGCTTTGTTATAACCGCCACTACCGATGAAAGAGTAATCGCCTGGGGCTTCGTTGTTATTGTTAACACCGATGTGCGCGCCTGTGCCTTTGCTGTTGGTTGCTTGTGCAGACGCCGTCGTTGCCATGCCCAACGCCCCAACAATCAATAAACTGCCCAAAACTGCCTTTTTGGTATGACCTTTGGCAAATTCAGAACATGCCACCAAGTGACCTGCGGCATTTTTCTTCACTTTATAAATTTTATTCATCTTAGTCTCCTAATAAATGACTGGGGTCTCCCCCCCCCCCTTCCCTTTTTAGGGGGGCGGTAAATCAAATGGGGCATCCACCAAACCAAATTTACCGTTTATATGACAATACAACAACACAACTTGATGCCATCGCTAATGGCTATCAAACTGATTATCAGGTTGGTAAATGGCGATATCCGCCATCTTGGACCGTCGTTATGTTTAGCCGTAACAAATTTTACTGTATTGCATCGCTATAGTCAACTTTTATATATTGATATCTTTCATTAAATAGACACTCATCAGTCATTTACGCCAGTCATTTGCTCACATGCTGATGATCATCATTGTTGGGCAGCCCACTAAATAAAAAAATCCTGCCATCATGCAGGATTTTGATTGGGTCAGATTACCACGCCTGTGCCAAAGCGGATAACGCACCTTTTAGCATGGCGGATACGGTGCTATGGCAAGTGGCGATGCCTGAATAAATCTGCCCCTCTACCGACAGCTGGATATAAGCGGCAGCGGCGGCATCGGTTTGGTTATCCGTATCGGTTTTTTGATGGGTTTTGTTATCGATGGCGTGTTCGGCATAATTGGTGACATGAATCTGTCTGCCTGTGGATTTCACCAAGCCATCAATGAACGCAGATAACGCACCATTGCCTTGACCAATCACCTCAAACACCGCTTTGGGCGTCGCCACTTGGCCTTGGAAGCTGACAGCATCGCCTTTATTGCTGATGGTATAGTCGCTTAGGCGGAATTTATCTTGCTTAAGATACGCTTGGGTAAAAATTTCAAGCAGCTCATCAGTTTTTAGTTCACGCGCCATACTTTCTGCATAAGCCTGCACCACACGGGCAAAGTCAATCTGTGTCCAGCGTGGTAAATTAAAACCAAAGTGCCGCTGCAAGATATACGCAGCACCGCCCTTACCTGACTGGCTATTAATCCGTACCACATCTTGATAGCCTCGACCGATGTGTATTGGGTCGATGGGCAGATATGCCACATCCCAATGCTGCTGGGTCTCGGGGTGTTTTTCATTATAATCTAAAGATTTTTTGATGGCATCTTGATGTGAGCCACTAAATGCCGTAAAGACAAGTTCGCCAACATAAGGATGGCGTGGATGTACTGGCAGATTGTTACATTCGCTGACAATTTGTACAATGTCGCTGACCTGACTTAAATCAAGCTCTGGGTCAATGCCTTGGGTGTACAGATTCATCGCCATAACCAAAATATCCATATTGCCCGTACGCTCGCCATTACCCAAAAGTGTACCCTCGATGCGATCAGCCCCAGCCATCAATCCCAGCTCAGAGGCCGCCACAGCACAGCCACGGTCATTGTGCGTATGTAGACTGATGGTAACATGCGGGCGTGCTTTTAGATGTCGGCAAAAATATTCCACTTGGTCGGCATAGATATTTGGCGTCGATGCCTCGACAGTGGCAGGTAAGTTTAAAATCACTGCTTGCCCAGTGTCAGGCCGCCAAATCTCACAGACCGCATCACACACCTCAACGGCATAATCGGTTTCGGTTTGGCTGAAGCTTTCTGGCGAATATTCAAACACCCACTGCGTCTCTGGATAATGCTTTGCTTTATCACGCAGCATGGTCGCACCATCGATAGCGATTTGTTTAATTTGGGCTTTATCCATCTGATAAACTTTATCTCTTTGCACTTTTGAGGTGGAGTTATACACATGCACAATCGCACGGCGTGCGCCTTTGAGTGCCTCAAAGGTTCGATCAATCAAATGCTCACGCGCCTGCACCAAGACTTGTAAGGTGACATCATCAGGTACAAGACCCTCTTCAATCAAGCGGCGTGTAAAATCAAACTCAACTTGTGCCGCTGACGGAAAACCGATTTCAATTTCTTTAAAGCCAATCTCTACAAGCAGTTTAAAAAATTTTAATTTTTGTTCGATGGTCATCGGATCAATCAAGGCTTGGTTGCCATCACGCAAATCAACACTTGCCCAAATTGGGGCTTTGGTGATGGTCTTATCGGGCCAAGTACGGTTTTCAAGCTTAGGGGCAAATGCAAACGGCTGATATTTATTAAAATCAAACGCAGGGTTTTTTGGGGTAATGTGTGGCATAAAAGCTCCAAAAAGTTCATTGACTTTTAGATATTGAATGGTAACGATTTTGATGGTTCAATTGTATCAAATATCGTATGGTAATTTTTACTTATTTTGATAGTCATTATAAGATATTTTAGAGGATTGTGCTAAAAATATGCTAATATATAGTAAAAATAACTAATTTTATCGCTATTCTTTGGATAATCCATATGAGCCATGTCGCCAAACAGACCGACTTAGATACAACCGATCAAAAAATACTGCGTATACTGACCGATGACGCCCGATTATCCATCGCAGAGATTAGCGAACAGATTCATCTGTCGCCCACGCCCACCATCCGCCGAATCAAACGCCTTGAGGATATTGGCGTTATCACAGGCTATCACGCTGCTACCAATCCTACGGCACTTGGCTACGCTTTATCGGTCTATGTTGCGGTGAGCATGGACAAGCATACCGCTGAGCGATTTTATGAATTTGAAAGCCAAATCCAAAATTTTGACGAGGTGGTCAGTTGTAGCGTTGTGACAGGACGCAGTGAAGATTATTTACTGAAAGTATTGGTCAAAGACATGCGTCATTATGAAGAGTTTTTATTACATCGGCTCAGTAAAATTGAGGGCGTAAGCCAGCTACATACCAGTTTTGTTTTAAGAGAGGTGTTTCATCGTTCCGCCATTTGACGCTTAAGAGTTTGGGCATATCCATTCTAAATGATGGGTTTATAAGAGTATTAAGGCATGCCTAGAGCCTAGATTTTTGTCCATTGTTGCATGAAATTTGTATAAAAATCGGTCAACACTTTTTATCCAAAAAACCAAAGGCAGGCACGCTTTAAGTTTAAAAATGATTTTTTTGTTCACGCAACCATCTAAATACCGCCAACGCCGAATTATCATTTAATCCATGCTGATTGGCAAGTTGTTTGGCTTTATTATCATCACAAGCATGTAAAAAGACATTAATTTGGCGTTCGTGTGCTAAGCTAACAGGCAGTGTCATTTGATTATTTTGTCGCTGTGTGATTGCGATGTGAGTGGCGTGCTTGATGGCATCTTGATGTTCGTCCAAAGCCACACTTTTGGCAAATTTTAAATTTGATACGGTATATTCATGGGCAGGATAAAAAACGGTCTGCTCATCCATGTCATTAAAACGCTTCATACTGGCAAATAACTGCGATATCGTGCCTGTAAACACTCGCCCACAGCCTGCACTAAACAGCGTATCGCCACAAAATACGCGCGTTTTTTGGTCAATCTCCGTCACATAGCTTAAGTGACTATCGGTATGACCTGCGGTATGCCACACTTGAAAGCAGATGTCCCCAACCGCAAAATGATCGCCTTCATCGACCAAATTGACTTTGGGTATATCATCAAAACCATGATTGGCATGTGCGTATAAAGCACAGTTTTTATATTGACTAAGCAAGTCTCTGACACCGCCTGTGTGGTCATCGTGATGATGCGTCACCAAAATTGCACTGGGCGTCAGCTGATTTTTTTGTAAGTACGCCAGCACCTCTTGACTGCTGCCTGGGTCAATGATAATTGTGGTCATTTGATTTTCAATGAGCCAAATATAATTATCTTCAAATGCCAAAACTGCTTGAATGCGACAATCACTCATCTCTTACCTTAAAATTTGGATAATATTAGGGCGTGCTAAATATTGATAGCATCGTTGGACTTAATAACCAAATCACCATAAAAATTTGGGTATGCTTAGCCGTATCTGCGTTCAAATTCTGCCATAAATGCCGTCAGTGCCTGAACTTGCTCAAGTGTGATGGCATTATAAATGCTGGCACGCATACCACCTACCGCACGATGACCTTTTAAGTTTAGCAAACCTGCTTTTTTGGATTCTTCCAAAAATCGCTTATCCAAACTGTCATCTGCCAAATGAAACGGTACATTCATGATTGAACGATGGTTTGGATTGACTGCATTATGATAAAAATCGCTACCGTCAATGGCGGCATACAGCGTTTTTGCCTTAGCGTGATTGACTTTTGCAATCGCCTCAATGCCACCTTGCTCAAGCAGCCACTCAAACACAAGGCCTGATAAATACCACGCATAAGTTGATGGCGTATTGAGCATAGAATCATTGGTATGCTGATTGTTATAATTCATCACCATCGGACAGTATTCGCTGGCTTGCTCCAACAGATCTTTACGAATGATGACCAAAGTCAATCCTGCTGGACCGATATTTTTTTGAGCACCTGCATAGATGAGACCAAATTTATCCACCGAAATCGGCTCAGATAAAATGCACGATGACATATCTGCCACGATGGGCGTATCAACCTTCGGCACATCAAACATCTGAACACCATGAATGGTCTCATTTGGGCAATAATGAAAATAACTTGCCCCCTTGGTAAGCTGCCAAGTGCTTGGGTCTGGTATGTCGCTAAACTGTGTCTGACTGCCCGCCGCCACCAAATTGACTTGACCAAGACCCAACGCTTCATAACGCTTGGCTTCTTTATAGGCTTTATTTGACCATGTACCTGTCTCAAGATAATCCGCCACGCCACCATTCATCAGATTTAGCGGAATTGCTGAAAATTGTAGCGTTGCACCACCTTGCAAAAACAGCACAGCGTACTCATCGCTGATACCCATGAGCTTGCGTAAATTTGCCTCGGCTTTTTGAGCCATCTCAATATAATCTGTACTGCGATGGCTAATCTCCATCACCGATGTGCCAAGACCTTGCCAGTCAAGCATTTCAGCTTGAGCACGCTCAAGGACGGCGGTCGGCATACTGGCGGGACCTGCACAAAAATTGGCAAAACGAGTCATATGATTATCCTTAAAAAATGCCTAAATTTTTATCATAGTATAGCATGAAACTTTATGGCATTTGGTTGTATTTAAAATTTCATCAATGAAAATCATCATTCAACGGTGCAACGCTTGCCAAAATGCTTTTTTTGTCGTGCCATCTAGCAACATTTGGTCAATGTGATAATCGCTAATAAGTGTTAAATTTTGAATACTTTGCAAATCCAAATAATCAGGTAAAGCTGTCAATGGTGCAAGGTATTTTATCTGACCAGATTCACGCATGCACCCAAATATAAACCCTCTTAGGCTGATATTTGCCAAAAAAACAGAATCACCTGTCAGATCATCTTCAAATAATGGGTAGTCAAATTGCCTGCTGACCAATGTCAGCTGCTGCTGTTTTGCCTGCCGAGTCAGCGACCGATGTAACGACAGCCAAAGTTCATGCCCTGCTGCGTCCAAAGCATCGACATCAGCCATCATTATCCAGTTGCGATATATCATCACTTTCAAATGATATTCAATTGACTTGGCTGCAAAAGACGACTGATGGATATCCAAAACTTCATGATGTGGCGGTAATGTTAGATGAGATGTTTTGGTTTGCTTGGGGTTTGGCGGTGTATCAATGACCTGCTTTGGGCGATGTGTGACGGGTGTTGATGCTAACTGCGTTTGGGCATTTGGATTTTGCTGGGTTGGAATTTGTTGGGCCAGTGCTTTCGGCACCCCCTTCTGCGGTGGTGGCTGATGGGCAGATGGTAGCGTCGTCACATCAGCATATTTTGATGCCCATATGGTGATACCAAGTTTCGTTAAGATATGACGATTTTGAATAAGGCGTGTTGGCAACATACGATATACCGCTCAAAATTAGCCAATAATTATAGCTTATTTTTTGGTAAGACATGACGACAAATAGAGTTTGTTTCAGAAAATTGAGCACCCCATTTTCTAAACCCTTGGGTATCCAAATGAATCGCCCCTGTGGCGTATAAACCCAGCCCAAAATTTTGGTTTTCGCCATGCTCTAGCCAATATTGGCATAGGCGGTTTTGAAGCTCATACAGTGCCTGGCTTTTTATTTCAAGGTCAGGCACCCAAATATCAATGGCACTATTGGTCAAATGCTTACTCATAGCTGCACCACCAGCACATTGGTTGAGTTCAGGATTGCGATAAACTGAGCGAATTTGGGTATTTGCTGGCAATATGCCCCTACTTTTGAGATCTTGATACAAGTGCAATGTTGGTACAATCTGACCCCAAAGATGTTCTGGTGGCAGCTGATAAGGTTCATGACCACATGCCTGCCATGACCGTGCAGTCGTTAGTAGTTGACTCATTGGTGGCAGATAATTACCAAGTCTTGATTGTAAATACGCCTGATACCTAACTACCTCTTGTTTGGTGGCATGGTGCATCTGTAGCCAAGTCTCAAAATGTGCCTGCAAACCGACATGGCTTACAGATTCATCGTGCTCATGTGTATGATGATCACCGATTTTATCTTTAGTAATCAGTACCGATGGCGTTTTTATTGGGGATACTTGTGGATTGGTTGGTATGGGTGCACTGCATGCAACCAGCATACTGCTGATAAGTGTAGTTATAAAGTATTGATTAAAATTTTTCATCAATTTATCACCAAATTATTTGATTTATCGTCAAAACAATACCTAATTACTTTAAATTTGGTCAGTCAGCCCAATATTATAAAGATATTATTAATAATATCAATTATAAATACCTGTTTTGGTATTTAGATTTTGTATTAAATGAAATCAGATGATGATTTCTCCAAGCAGTTGTTTTTGAACATTTGCCCATATTTTGTACAAAATTTGATCAATATCAGCCAAAACGGTGAATAATTAGCCTTGTAATTTCAAAAAATAGTGCTAAGATAAGGTATTTGATGCACACAACATCAATGAGCCTTTTATTTTATTAATTTTTATTGATACTGCATTGATCTTTTAAAGTGGTATTTTACATAATGTTTTGACTCTGATTTGTGCCTATTTGTACATTTTTGTGTACATATTTTGGTCAGTATGTTGAGATTTTCTCAATTATTGTCAGAGTATGCAATACTAAAGGTGTAACCATGAAAACAGTGAGCAAATCTTTACTTGGATTAGCGAGCATTACTTTAACTGCAAGTTTAAGCATGAATGCACAAGCTGGCAATAGCCCTGCCAATATCGACAATGTACTACAGCAGCTCACCACGCAGCATAATAATGCGTCAAGCTTGGTCAAATCAGCGCGTCAACCTGCCTCTTTGGCGCTTAACAGTCCAATGATTGCTCAATCCACCAAATCCAAAAAAACCGATGAAGATATTCCTGTGCTTGACCGTCTGACCGCAGTCGCTTCAAGCACTGTCAATAAGTTCAAACAAAATGGCATCGCTTCATGGTATGGTCGTCAGTTTCATGGTCGTAAAACTGCCAGTGGCGAAACCTTTGATATGAATGCCTTAACGGCAGCACACAGTAGCCTGCCAATGAATTGCCATGTCAGAGTGACCAATCGTGATAATGGTAAATCTGTGGTCGTCAAAATCAACGATCGACCCAAAACCAATCGTGTGCTTGATTTGTCTTATGGTGCTGCCCAAGCCATTGGTATGACTGGTAATGTTGGTAATGTAACCATTGAGCGTATTGATTAATCATCTTGATTATTTATATTAATCATTTTGATTATTTATCAAGATATCCAAAACCAGCTGCTAAAGCTGGTTTTTTTGTATTAATTTTAGAAAAACAATTTTAGAAAAACCTGAAGTTAAATTTTGCCCAAACGCATGCTTAATATCGAATGGCGGTTAAAATTTGCTGTTTTAGGGTTAAATATTCAGTAGATTGATAAAAATCCCGCTGTTTAGGTACCCAAAAATGATGCGTAAACATCGCTGGCATGCCTTTTAATACATAAACTTCATCAGATAAATAAATGGCTTCATCAATATCATGCGTGATAATCAAACAAGTCAGCTGATTGGCTTGGCGAAACTGTCCAAACCACTCATGCATATCCGCCTTAGTCACAAAATCCAAAGCAGAAAATGGCTCATCAAGTAGCATCAGTTCACGATTGGATAAATAGGTGCGAAGTAATGCGACTCGTTGACGCTGACCACCAGATAGCTGATTGGGATATTTTTTAGTGAGCCCATCTAGCCCAAAAATTGTCAAATTAGGCTGAATTTGTGCTGCAATCTCTTGCTTGGTTTTATGCGACAACATCAATGGCAAAGCGATATTATCATAAACCGTTTTATAGGGCAGTAATAAGTCTTTTTGGAGCATATAGCCCACATACCCAGATGTGCCTGTAACATTCTTACCATCGATCATTACTTGCCCATGGCTAGGATAAATCAGACCAGCAGCGATATTAAATAGCGTGCTTTTACCGACGCCACTTGCCCCAACGATGCTAACCACGCTACCTTGGGCGACTTTAAGATTCAGACCATCAAATAATGGCGTCTTTGCATTCGTGGTGAACGCATGACTGATATTTTTAAATTCAAGCTTTGGGTGCATAAGCGATAGATTATTGAGTTAAATAATCATTGGTCACACCTGATTTTGGCGTAAATTCATTCATCAAACCCTTGCGATAAACCCAATTAAAAAACCGATCCCAACGATCATAGTCAAATCGTCCCCAATCACCTTGTTCATCAAGGTACTGCGGCGAGATATACGCTTGGCTTTGTTTGGCAAGCTCTACATTAATCTCTGGTGCATACTTAACTAAGATTTCAGCACTTTCATTTGGATGGTGAGCGGCGTATAGATAGCCTTGTTTGATTGCCGCCAGTGCCTTTTTATATTTTTCAGGGTGATTTTTTAGCTCATCATTATTTGCAATTAATAAAGGGGCATAATAGTCAAAAATTGGATCAGCATCTTTTAAATAAAAAAAGTTTGTATCCACGCCTTTAATATCTGCATGGATGCCATCCCAGCTGTAGTACGCCATAATATAATCAAACTGATTCATGCGTAGTGCAGTCGTTGCATCAGTAGATTCACCAGGGATTTTCTTAAGGGGCGTGCCAACAATCTGTTCAACCACGGCATCATCAACAGGATCTTCCCATGTTGAGTAACGCTTACCCTGCAAGTCTTGGGGCTTATCTGCACCAAGCTTGGCTAACGATAACAGTCCTGCACTGCTGTGCTGTGTAATCGCCGCCACGGCAGTAATTGGTTCTCCTTTATTTAGACGCTTAACCATATTTGGCTGAAAATAAACACCAAAATCTGCACGCTTATTTGCAACCAAAGTTGAAGTACTGTCCTCACTTGGTTGCACAATCTTAGCATCAAAACCCGCTTCTTTAAAATAACCTTGATCAAGTGCGACATATAGCCCTGTGTGATTCGTGTTTGGCACCCAGTCTAGTGCAATAATCAACTCTTGAAGTTTTGGCTCATTGCCTGATTGCCCATTTGAGCAAGCAGTCATTAATGAGGCTAATACGGCTACCAAGGCAACGCCAACCAGTGGTCGAAAACAAAATATTTTCATCATTATTCCTTATATTGATAATCAAGCACATGACGCTCCAGCCATTTCACCAATGCGATTAACGCCAATGTCAAAAAACTGATCAAAAAAATGACCGCAAACATGTTATCAAGCTCATAGGATTTACGCACTCGGGTCATATACACACCCAAACCATAATATCCCCCAAGCCATTCTGCCACCACCGCTGAAATCAGTGCATAGCTGAGTGCAACTTTAAGACCTGTAAAAAAATACCCCATTGCCGAGGGAATCTTAAGATGCCGATAAGTCTGATAAATGTTGGCTTTCATGGAGTAAAATAAATTTAACTCATCCGTACTAACAGAACGATAGCCATCAAGCAGTGCAATAGTCATCGGAAAAAACACGGATAACACGACCAAAACCACTTTAGGTAAAATACCATAGCCAAGCCAAATGACCAAAAGTGGTGCGATAGCAATGGTTGGAATGGTCTGATTCAGTAGTATCAGTGGGTACACACTTTGGCGAAAATTGCGTGATAGATCCATCAAAATTGATAACACAAAACTTAACGCTAGGCCAATAACAGTGCCAATAAAGGCGGTGGCTAAAGTGTATTTGGCATGATGTGCCAAAAGTTTGGCATCATCAATGAGTGCGTGTAGAATTTGCCAAGGACTTGGCAAAAGATAATCTGGCAGTATACCTACTGCCACCACAAATTGCCAAATGACCAAAATAATCAGCACTAAGCTGTATTGGCGAATCAATGTGATCAAATGGTGCATAAATCGGCTATAAAAATCAGATAATAGGCTATTTTAGCATACCCACCCAACCGTGAAAACTAAAAACTTAATGCGGCATGTTTGGTTATTTCAATAAAAACCTTGGCAAGCTAGATTTGCCAAGGTTTAAATATTAGGTATTGTTAAAAAACAATACCCAAGTTAAAA
>NZ_KV796817.1:0-4120 GCF_001809255.1 Moraxella sp. HMSC061H09 | reverse complement strand
CTTTGCCAGTAAACTGGCTTGCTATCAGATCTCATTAATAACCGAGCGGATTTGCCTACTCAGTCTAACTACATCCTTCCACCTGGACAACCATCGCCAGGCTGGCATAACCTTCTCCGTCCCTCCATCGCATCATAAACAAGTATCGGAATATTAACCGATTTCCCATCGACTACGCCTTTCGGCCTCGCCTTAGGGGTCGACTCACCCAGCCCCGATTAACGTTGGACTGGAACCCTTGGTCTTCCGGCGAACGGGCTTTTCACCCGTTTTGTCGTTACTCACGTCAGCATTCGCTCTTGTGATACCTCCAGCACACCTTACAGTGCACCTTCACAGGCTTACACAACGCTCCCCTACCACTTAATTGAAACAATTAAATCCGCAGCTTCGGCTCCTAGTTTGAGCCCCGTTACATCTTCCGCGCAGGCCGACTCGACTAGTGAGCTATTACGCTTTCTTTAAAGGGTGGCTGCTTCTAAGCCAACCTCCTAGCTGTCTGTGCCTTCCCACATCGTTTCCCACTTAACTAGGAATTTGGGGCCTTAGCTGGCGGTCTGGGTTGTTTCCCTCTTGACGACGGACGTTAGCACCCGCCGTCTGTCTCCCGGATATTACTCATCGGTATTCGGAGTTTGCATCGGTTTGGTAAGTCGGTGTGACCCCCTAGCCGAAACAGTGCTCTACCCCCAATGGTATTCGTCCGAGGCGCTACCTAAATAGCTTTCGGGGAGAACCAGCTATCACCGAGTTTGATTAGCCTTTCACCCCTATCCACAAGTCATCCCCTGGCTTTTCAACGACAGTGGGTTCGGTCCTCCGGTGCCTGTTACGGCACTTTCAACCTGCTCATGGATAGATCACTCGGTTTCGGGTCTATACCCTGCAACTTAATCGCCCTATTAAGACTCGGTTTCCCTACGGCTCCCCTATTCGGTTAACCTTGCTACAGAATATAAGTCGCTGACCCATTATACAAAAGGTACGCCGTCACCCGACCACTTAATCGTTCTGATTGTCAAATTGTGATTTGACACGATTCATCAAGAAAGTTCTCATACGACCATTATTTTTTATGGTTCGCTCTCGTTTTCTTGCCACTTGTTCATTAATGTAGGCTTCACAATAAACAATACGCCATGTTCTTGCTCTGGTTGAGTAAGTTGTGCCATTATTATGGTCATCAATTCTTTGTTTTAAATTGGTGGTAAAGCCAACATAAAACTCATCATGATTATCCACGTTTTGTATGACATAGACGTAGTAAAAATTCATTGTTATCCTCAAAACGATTAAGTGGTCGGGCTCCGACTGCTTGTATGCACACGGTTTCAGGTTCTATTTCACTCCCCTAACAGGGGTTCTTTTCGCCTTTCCCTCACGGTACTGGTTCACTATCGGTCAGTCAGGAGTATTTAGCCTTGGAGGATGGTCCCCCCATCTTCAGACAGAATTTCTCGTGTTCCGCCCTACTTAATATGTCGCTTAAACAGTTTCGCATACAGGACTATCACCTACTATGGTTGGCTTTCCCACGCCATTTTGCTACTGTAAAATTGATCGGCTCCTCCGTGTTCGCTCGCCGCTACTTACGGAATCTCATTTGATGTCTTTTCCTCGGGGTACTGAGATGTTTCACTTCTCCCGGTTTGCCTTACACAGTAAACTGTGTAATAACCAACTTATGTTGGTTGGGTTTCCCCATTCAGAAATCGCCGGGTCACAGGATATTGCCACCTCACCGACGCTTATCGCAGGCTATCACGTCTTTCATCGCCTCTGACTGCCAAGGCATCCACCATGTGCACTTCATTACTTGACCATACAACCCCAAGTAGTCTGACTTCTAGGAAGTCTTTGGTGTGTATGGGTAATGTGTAACGATTCACCTATGTTTACGCTTGATTCAGTTCTCTTTACTTTTTTGGTGTTTGTATTGGGTACAAACACCAGGTTAATTATTTGTTGGAATTAAATAATTAACCCAGACTCATACTATGTTGTTAAATAATGTTATAAACTTCGTCAGTTTATAAAATAAAAGCATAAATAAGAAATCTTATTTAAATTGCTTATGTATGCTTTGATGTTTAAACTTGCTTGGTGGAGCCAAGGAGAGTCGAACTCCTGACCTCCTGCGTGCAAGGCAGGCGCTCTACCAACTGAGCTATGGCCCCAAAATGGTGGGTCTAATAAGACTTGAACTTATGACCCCCGCGTTATCAACACGGTGCTCTAACCAACTGAGCTATAGACCCGTTTTTAAACATCTTACCAAAGAACAACTTGTTGTGGATTCTTGCCAATCAGATAACTTCGTTAAGGAGGTGATCCAGCCGCAGGTTCCCCTACGGCTACCTTGTTACGACTTCACCCCAGTCATCGACCCCACCGTGGTGATCGCCCTCTTGCGTTAGGCTAACCACTTCTGGTGAGATCAACTCCCATGGTGTGACGGGCGGTGTGTACAAGGCCCGGGAACGTATTCACCGCAGCATTCTGATCTGCGATTACTAGCGATTCCGACTTCATGGAGTCGAGTTGCAGACTCCAATCCGGACTACGATTGGCTTTTTGAGATTAGCATCACATCGCTGTGTAGCAACCCTTTGTACCAACCATTGTAGCACGTGTGTAGCCCTGGTCGTAAGGGCCATGATGACTTGACGTCGTCCCCGCCTTCCTCCAGTTTGTCACTGGCAGTATCCTTAGAGTTCCCGACCGAGTCGCTGGTAACTAAGGAAAAGGGTTGCGCTCGTTGCGGGACTTAACCCAACATCTCACGACACGAGCTGACGACAGCCATGCAGCACCTGTATGTGAATTCCCGAAGGCACTCTCGCATCTCTGCAAGATTCTCACTATGTCAAGACCAGGTAAGGTTCTTCGCGTTGCATCGAATTAAACCACATGCTCCACCGCTTGTGCGGGCCCCCGTCAATTCATTTGAGTTTTAACCTTGCGGCCGTACTCCCCAGGCGGTCTACTTATTGCGTTAACTGCGTCACTAAGTCTTTAAAAGACCCAACGACTGGTAGACATCGTTTACGGCGTGGACTACCAGGGTATCTAATCCTGTTTGCTACCCACGCTTTCGCACCTCAGTGTCAGTATGATGCCAGGGAGCTGCCTTCGCCATCGGTATTCCTCCAGATCTCTACGCATTTCACCGCTACACCTGGAATTCTACTCCCCTCTCACCTACTCTAGTTATCCAGTATCAGATGCAGTTCCCAGGTTAAGCCCGGGGCTTTCACATCTGACTTAAATAACCACCTACGCGCGCTTTACGCCCAGTAATTCCGATTAACGCTTGCACCCTCTGTATTACCGCGGCTGCTGGCACAGAGTTAGCCGGTGCTTATTCTGTGGGTAACGTCAGGGCTTATGGGTATTAACCATAAGCTTTTCCTCCCCACTTAAAGTGCTTTACAACCAAAAGGCCTTCTTCACACACGCGGCATGGCTGGATCAGGCTTTCGCCCATTGTCCAATATTCCCCACTGCTGCCTCCCGTAGGAGTCTGGGCCGTGTCTCAGTCCCAGTGTGGCTGATCATCCTCTCAGACCAGCTACAGATCGTCGCCTTGGTAGGCCTTTACCCCACCAACCAGCTAATCCGACTTAGGCTCATCTAATAGCGAGAGCTAAAAGCCCCCTTTCACCCGTAGGTCGTATGCGGTATTAGCTTGGGTTTCCCCAAGTTATCCCCCACTACTAGGCAGATTCCTAAGCATTACTCACCCGTCCGCCACTAAGTATCAGAAGCAAGCTTCCTAACTTCGTTCGACTTGCATGTGTTAAGCCTGCCGCCAGCGTTCAATCTGAGCCATGATCAAACTCTTCAGTTTAATCTTTTGTTGCCAATATAAAAAGACAAGCTTTTTTTATTGGACTTTAATTTTGGCTCATTCATCGTGTACGTTATGTACTTACTAGCAATAATTGATATTTTAAAAATATCTGCTCATCGTGTAAATGAATTAACTTTGAGTATTTTTGCCTTACTTAAGATAAGTAATTAAGATAAGTAATAAGTATCAATGAATGATAATTTATTTAAGTATCTTGTATTGACAAAAATCCACACAAGTTGTTCTTTAGTTTGGATTTTAAATAGT
>NZ_KV796816.1:0-3883 GCF_001809255.1 Moraxella sp. HMSC061H09 | reverse complement strand
GTTGTGGGGTTGATGTTAAAACATCTCCTCTGCCTGTTGCTGGGGCTAAGAGATCAGATAAAGTTAATGAAATCTATAAGTCAAACCCAAAGCACACATTAGGTCAAACAGGAAATCGTCCGAATGCTGGTATTGAGCCGAAAAATTCGTTTGAGTTATTTGAAAACTCTTTTCAGTCTGGAAATAAAAGATATTCCATTGATTCTGATGGAAACATTCATCAATTTACCCATACAAATAAAGGTGATAATACATGGCATTGGGCTGGTAGAACAGGCAAGGATCAAGCTGTAGATCAGCGATTAAAAGGCAATAACATACCTCAAGATGTTATTAAGCATTTCAATCTAAATCCTAAAAAGGTAAAGAAATTATGATTTTTGGAAACCCCGATAATTTTGCCATCTATGTTGATGAAGTTAGGCATTGGTTAATCGACAAGGAAATTAATGGTATTGTTGGAATTTATATAAATAGCCAGTTTTTTTTAACAAATTACGGATTAATATCGCTTTATAATGACTTCGAAAATATTTTAAAAAAATTAGACAATATACCCTGTAATCAGTATATTTTTAATTTATCAAATATTGAAATTTTGAAATTTATGTTATTAGAAAGATATCCAAACTGGTGTGCTAACTCCAACGATGAATGGGAGGAAAATTTAGATAATTGGAATGATATTGAGGAAAATATTAATTTTGATTTAAGTTTAGAGAGTTTTTCTAAAGGTCATGCTGAGAGTTTTCATTTGTTTGGTATTAAGTCTTTAGATGATAAGATAAAATTAATATTTTATATTAAAAATAATTTGAAAGATTTTTTTGATTTTTCTTCATTGGATGATTCCAATAATTTTTCTGTAATTATTGATTTTAGTGATTATGTTGAGATTGTTCATAAATTAATATTTTTTCTAAATGAAAAAGGTGTTTTTATAAATAAGAAATAGCATTGAAATTAAGCTCTAAGCCAATACCTACTACCCAACCACACCGAAACCGTCTACAACTTTGAAGTACAAGACTTCCACACCTACCATATTGGTGAATATGGGGCGTGGGTGCATAATGCAGATTGTTGTGGGGTTGATCAGAAATTAATAGATAATCTATCAAAACCGTTGAGTAAATCAACTAAAGATCATATCATTAAAAGGCATGATTACAATGAGATTAGGCAACAAATTGACACAATCATGAATAAAACAGGAAAAAGCAAGCAAGATGCGTTTAATATGTTAAACCTAAGCAATAGAACATTTTTTAATAAAAACTGGGATCAAAACACAATAGTAAAAGCTACTGAATATGCAAAACAAGACGCTATTGGTAAAAATGTAACAAGTGGAAATCATACGGTTGTTTATCGAGGAGAAAAAATTACAATAAATATATCTAATGATAGGAAAGTGTCAACGGCTTACGGTCATTATAAATATAACATTAACGATTTCTGATATAAAAAGGATAATTTATATGAATATGATAAGTATCAAATATAGAATAAATGAAAAGTCTTTAATGGATAACTATGATGACATTCTTAGTAAACCAATTATTTATGGAGTTTTTATTATTGAGAGTGACTTTGAGTTTTATTTAAGAGATAAATGCATGATTGATGATGGATTATTTGAACTATTTAAGTTTAATGATGATTTGTTTGATTGGTTTTTTAATCTTAATAAAATTAACATAGAGCTAATGAGAGACGATAATAAATACATTATGCTTGGTTATGACTTAGATAGTGCATATATCAAAAACTATATTTTGTTCACAAAAAATAATCAATATTTAAAAATTTCAATTATTGAGTGTGATAATCAAGATGGTACATTAAAGTTATTAAGCAAAAAACTACCAGACAATTATAGAATAATCAATGAAATGGCTCCTATCAATATTAACATATGGTTAGAGGAAATTTATAAAAAAACAAAGCAATTTCTTGATGATATAACCAGCATTTATAAGGATTTTGATAATTATATATATATTAAAAAACTCAATGATTTTTTAAAAGTTTATGAAAATAATGTAAAAGCATAAATCTACAAGTCTAAATCCATAAATTTTCACACCTACCATATTGGTGAATATGGGGTGTGGGTGCATAATGCGGAGTGTTGTGGGGTTGATGTTAAAACATCTCCTCTGCCTGTTGCTGGGGCTAAGAGATCAGATAAAGTTAATGAAATCTATAAGTCAAACCCAAAGCACACATTAGGTCAAACAGGAAATCGTCCGAATGCTGGTATTGAGCCGAAAAATTCGTTTGAGTTATTTGAAAACTCTTTTCAGTCTGGAAATAAAAGATATTCCATTGATTCTGATGGAAACATTCATCAATTTGCAAATTCCAATGATGGTACTTGGCATTGGGCTGGTCGTACAGGTAAAGATCAGCCAGAATCGCAACGCTTAAATTCATCAAACATTCCAAATAATGTCTTTGGCAAATTGGGGACGACTTACAATAAGGTAAAACGTAAATGATATTTGAAATTCCATGTAATAGGTAGTCATCAGAATGCTCCAAAAGGCTGTCTATCATTATAGAAAATTTAGGCTCTGATTTCTTTAGTGTGAATTTTTGCGTGGATATGAATTTCTTTCCGCATTATTTGGCATACAATTTACGTGGCATATTCTTAAAGTCTTTTGACAACAAGGAGATTTTTGAAAACCAAGTAAATGATGATTTTTTTAATCTAGATGATAGAAGGTTAATGATACGCCTCATTCAAGAATCTTTTGTATATATGTATAGAAGAGAGGAAATTATTCAATTGAATTTGTACCCTCGAGAATACGATGACTCATGGTTTGAAAATTATGACTTATTATTTGATAATATTTCAAATAGGGAGGAAAATAGAGATAAACTATGGGAGATTGATTCTATGGAATATACAAACAATGGGTATTTTATTTTTATTGTAAATCACCTTAAAAACACTAAAGTTGTTTTTATCAGCTACAACAAAAATTTAGATGATGAGCTAGGTAGGTTTTGTAACCCAGAAGCCATCAAGAAGGATCCAAAGTTTTTTGATGAGTCTATATGGTCAGTACGAGTGGTAGAAGTGTATACTGCCGAGTTTCTTACGGTGATCAAACGGATTATTAATTATTTATCAATGTCGAATGATGCTAATTCTCAATGCCATCTAAAGCAATAATACACCGACCATCATCGCTTTAGATGGTATGGACATACAAATCCCCATCTCTCAAAAAGAACAAAAGGCAGGTATCACACTACAAGAACAAATTGACATACCCATACAACAGCCTGAGTATAGCTATTTAAACCAGTTTATTGATAGAGAAGATACCACTTGGCAAGAGATTGTCTTAGCAGAAGATGGCTGGGATTATAAGCAAGAAGGGTTGACGCCTGCTGGTGCTGCCATTGTGGGCAGTCAGACCGTCGGAGCAATGGCAGGTGCTGCGTTTAGTTCTCTTACCAACCTAGCCAGTGTTAGCTTGATTAATAATCAAGGAGATGTTGAAGCGATTCTCAAAGAACTTGGCCCCAAAGACAATGTCAAACAACTCACCCTTGCCATCACAAGTGCTGGCATTAGCCATAAGATTGACAAAAGCTTGGGGTTAAAAGGTATAGATATCACCCAAACAGGCTTTGACCAAAGATTGGTAAAAGTCATTGCTAATAGTACCAGTACAAGCTTGTTACAGACAGCTGTCTATGGCAGTGATTTTGAGGAGAATCTCAAAAAGAATCTTAGAATGCAGTTTGCCACTGTCGCCACTCAAGACACTTTCTCAAATATCGTCAAAGACCTTGACGGCGATACACTAAGTGATAACATTACCCACAAACTTGCCGCAGGTTTAACAGGCTGTCTATC
>NZ_KV796815.1:0-468 GCF_001809255.1 Moraxella sp. HMSC061H09 | reverse complement strand
CATTAGATTTTGACATTTCACCTAAAAAGTAACAAGCGTCTGTTGATTGTTCTATGCTTATTGAATTATTAATTAAATCAGCATATGAATCAGAATTAAATTCATATTCAGATAACAGAACCTGGATCAGGTGTTTATCTATTTTTTTATGCATTTATTCCAACTCCCTTAGCATATTATTGATTTTATTAAGTATTCTTTGTTCCATATCAACCCTTTTTTGATGACCAGCATCTAATCCTCCCACCTGGTTGGCTTGCCTTTTCTGCCTTCCTGATTTTAATACTGTATTCCAATATGGATTTGGCTTTTAATAATTCATCTTTATTGTAGCCAATATCTAAAATTAACTGTGTTAACTCATTTTCATTAACACGATGCAACTTTCCCATACCCCTTGCTGATTTCTCAACATATGATTCAAGCGTAGAAAGGGCTACCCCACAACACCCATCATTATGCACCCAC